>JABSPO010000203.1 GCA_013214625.1 Flavobacteriaceae bacterium | reverse complement strand
GGTGTTTTAGGGCTGCATTTAAAATGCAGTTTAACTACTGATCAACTTGCTAAGTTAAAAGAGCATAATGTAGTAAAGGTTAGAGTAAATACAAGCGTTGGGTATATTGAAGCTGAGTTAAAAGAGAAGCAGTCGCTTAAATTTAAAAAGGCCCTTGATTTATTGTAAATCAACCACTTAAAAAATAAATTAAAAAAAGTTTAAAAAAATGGGTAACGTTACTCATAATAAAGGAACTTTATCATAGAACTGTTCTGAAACTCTATTACATAAACAGTTAATAATTAGTCTAATAACTATATTTTTTAGCTGTTTTTTTAGTAATCATATTGCTTATTTTTAATAAAATTAATTTTAAAAATAAAGTATTATGACATTAAAGGAATTTGTATTCGGATTATTTACAGCAGGATTAATAGCATTAGGAGTTTCAAACGCGCCAAATGAATTTGAAAATGATGATAAAGACGATCAGATTGAAAACACAGCAAATAAAGATGGAGACGAAGATATCGAGCCGCCTAAAGTTAAAATACCTACTAACGGGTAGTATTATTAGTTTAGTAATTGTACTAAGCCCCTTATTATTTTATGCGTACCAGTTATTCCCAAACGTTCCTGTTTGGGAAACTGATACGTTTACGTTTACTTCACATTACTTTCAAAGCGTTCAAATTTTCTTCTGGACCTTGCTTTCAAAACTAACACCTGTATTATTATTAATGATTTGGTTTGCGACCTGCAAACATTGGTGGCATCATGCAATTATAGTTCCTATTGGCATGATGTGGTTTCAAATTATAGGTTTGTTTAATGATGAAATATTTTATAAGGATACTATTGAAAAACCCTATGTTGCAATAATTATAATAGGGATTACGTTTTTGCTTTATATAATTAGGAGAGGTTTAGCTGAAGAAATAGGCTTAAAAGATCTTAATGATGAAATTGAAAAGGAAATTAACAATATTTAAGAATATACGTTTCTAATGATAGTAACCCCAAAAACTACCAAAGCTAAAGTAACCTTAGAGGAGCTTCGCGAAAACAAGATCAATATGTCTGCGAATGATTATTTACAGGCACTACGTTCGCTGCAATTAGAAGTAAGGACTAAGCTTTCTGATAATGTTGGTGTCACCAAAGAACAAAACGATTTAATACAATCTTTAATTATTGCTTAACCTCTTGCTCTTTTAAATTCTCGGCAATTGCCTTTTCTATTTCTGCTTTTATTTCGTTATCTAAAATTAACAGCCCCAGTTTATCTGTTATACCTGAAATTTGAGTTGCTACAATTTTTTTAATTTCATTTTTCGCTTTAGGACTTTTCAGGTACCTAGCAAACATTTCCTCAAACTGAGCATCAATTCCCGTTACTCTATTATATGATGTAGTAGGTTCTGAAACATTATGACTGTCTGATTTCATAATTCCACCTATTCCAGTTACAAACCAAGTTGGGTTTACTTCGTTATAAGTTGAGAGAAATCTCTCAATATTACTTTCTGTCAAACCAGTAGGTTTATCTAAAATACCGTTAGAAATACCAGTATCTATATATATTTTACGCTTACTAAACCCCTTTAGTTTAGCGTATTCCAGAATCCTTTGTTTAATTTTTGAGTTATTTTCCTCCATAAATTTGGTTAGTTGAGTAATATATCTATATATTTGCGTCACAACTGCGTTACAATATAAACAGAAACTTTAACATATAATATAATGTTAATCTATTATGACTAAAGAGGAAAAAGGAATACTAAAACAGCATATAGGAGGCCAAGGCGATGATTACGCTAAGGTAATTACGGAGCGCTTAGAAGCTGCTGGTATTTTAAACAAAAAAAACAATTTCTATAAAACGAGTGCTGTAAGGCAAGTATGGGCGCTAAACTGGAGCAATGTTCCTATTGAAGCTGAATTGTACAAATTATATCACGAGCGAGAAGCTGAATTTCAAGCAAAATTAAATTCTCTAAAGGGTAAAACAAAAAAATCCGAAGCGGACACTTCGGATTCTAAGTAGATAATAAAATTGTCGAATTCTAAAATCATTTACATGGACAAAATTAAGGAACAAAATCGAATCTCACAACTGCTCCCCGCAGGAGTATCACCTAACGACCCAAATATTGAGTTTGTAGGAGAAAAAGACAACAAAACAGTATTATGGATTCAATATGGTAAAACACATCCATTTACTGACTTACCATCAAAGTACTACACCAAGTTAAAGGAAGCGTATAGTAATGACCCTGCAGCAGTTGTTAGCCTATCAGATTTAAATGTAGGTATTAGACGTGAAGTGGAATTATACACCTATTACATTTATGGTGATTTGGATACTACTCCAGATATTAAAGATGGTGAATTGCAACCTTCTGAAAACTTCCGTGATACTCTGGACTGTTTATCCCTACAATGGGAATCAAAAAACATTGATTTTGAGGGTAAAATCATCACCACTCGTCAACTTCGCATACTCGACTTAATTGCTCGGGACTTACCTGATAAAGCAATCGCTCATGAAATGGGTATAGCACAATCAACTTTGGATCACCATAAAAAGGTATTGTTTAAAGCCTTAAACTCTTCAAATAAAACAACTGCAATGTTAACCGCTGTAAAGGCTAAAATCATAACACCATGAATTTAAGAACTCCAAAAAAAATACAATCAGACTGCAATAGAATTTCTGCACAGCGTGCCGTTGTTTTAAACGATCCTAAATTTAATGGTGAAGAGGAAAAAGGGTTGGTAAAAACCTATGATTTGCAATTAGAGGATTTAAAGACTGAACTGAATGAAGCTAAAGACATGTGCGATTTCATAGAAGATACTTTGAATGTAAAGTTACAGGAAAACGGAACTTTTTTAGAAAAGAAAAATATAATGTCATGTTAAAAAATATCCTCATAAAAACCACATGTAATACATGTAGAGAAACTCTTGCTACAGATTTGCAAATAGTAAAATTTATTCCTGGTACCATTACTCCAGAAAACGAAAATATAATTGCTGAAAACTTACCAAACATTACAGTTTGTAATCATTGTAGTAGTAAAGCCATTGTGCATACCTATTCTTTAAGAACAACAGTATCAATACAACCAAAAAACTAAACCATGAGTCAAGAATCACTATCTGAAGCCATACTACAACAAACTGATGGGGGCTTACAAATTATACAAGATTATTATAATGATGCTACTACCCAGTCAAACAAAGCGTTTAAAATCCGTAAGGATGAAGCTACGGCTTCAGCAACTTTAAAGCAAGTAGATGGTACTTGGATAGTTGCTGATTGGGGAGCTTGGGAAAAACCTAAAAACGCTATTGCTGTTTGTGCCTTTGAAGATAATTTAACGTACGGCGAGGCGGTTAAAAAATTAGCTAAACTATACCGAATTGAATTTAAAGGATATAAAAATGCTGCTAAAGCGGTGTTTAGTACCCGTCCAAAAACCGCTGATGAAAAAAAAGGGGATTACAAATACATTTATCGTGATGAAGTCCCAAAGCATGAATTAGCGATTTTCGGACCTAAAGTAACCAATGCACATGCGAAACGTTTTCACTTAAAATCGGTTAAATCATACACGTTTACTACTGATACCGATGTTATTACTTTAGAAAGTACGGATGATTACCCCATACTCGCTTATGCTTTTGGTACGTGGGTTAAGCGTTATTGTCCTATGGATGAGAAAAAAGCAAATCGTTTTAGGTATTCAGGTGGCCGTCCAAAGGATCATGTTTTCGGGTTAGATGATGCAAGATTACAGCATAAAAAACTATTGGATATAGCGCGTAAAAATGAAACTGAAGATGAAGCTGAGAAAGATAATAAGCCTGTAAAATTACCAAACATTGTTATTTGTAGTGGTGATAGGGATGCCATAAATATGGCTAGTTGCGGATACAATGTTGTTTGGTTAAACTCTGAAAGTGCTTCATTAACTGCGGATATGTACAAGCAACTAAGCGAAATGTCCGATAGTGTATATAATTTACCTGATTTGGATAATACTGGTGTTCGTGAGGGTGTTGATTTGGCTTTAACGTATTTAGATTTAAAAACCATTTGGTTACCTGAGTATTTAGCGCAAAGTAAGGACTGGAGAGGAAATGCCAAAAAGGATTTTACAGACTTTATAAAGATGAAAATCAATAAAGATAATACTGAAAAATCAGGTAAAGCATTTAACAAGATCCTTAAAAAAATGTTTTCAAACGCTTTGCCAATGAAGTTTTGGGACGAGCAAGTAACGGATAAAGGAATTAAATACCACTACAACATCGTACATGCGGAACACTTTTTAAAACACCAGGGTTTTTACCGTATGGAAACACCATTTGAAAAAGAGGAATATTGCTACATATATATTGATGGTAACAATGTGGCGCGCACCTCTCCTAACAAAATTGAAGTACATGTAAATAATTTTTTAGAGAAAAGACAATTACCAATTCCTTTACGAAATATGGTTAAAAAAACACCGTATTTAAAAGAAGCAATGTTATCAAAGCTTCCTATAATAGAAATTGATTTTAAAGACTGTGACGCAAATACTCAGTATTGGTTTTTCAATAAAAATGTAGTTGAAATAAAAAAAGATACTATAAAAGTGCATAAAAAAGGTGTTGTTCCTAAAATGGTTATGCAGGAAAAAATAATTGAGCATCCTGTTAAAATGACTGAGAATAATTTTGCAGAAAGTTTTCAGCAACCACACTTTAAAATCAGTACCGATGCGGATGGTGATGATCATATAGAAATATTAAAAAAAGATAATCCGTATCTCAATTACTTAATAAATACCAGTAGAATGCACTGGAAAACAGAACTGGAAGATTTTTTTAAAGGAAAGGGTAAAGATCTAGCTGCAGCATATTTTAAAAAACATCAATTTGATATAGGAGGGCCTAATTTAGAAGCTGATGAAAAATTAGAGCAATACCAACATCTAATTAATAAAATTTATACCCATGGGTATATGTTACATAAATTCAAATTCAGATCAAGAGCTTGGCTTGCATTTGGAGTTGATAATAAATTATCTGCTATAGGAGAAAGTCATGGAGGGTCTGGTAAATCAATTATGTATGACAACTTAGAGAGGATACTTAAAAAGCAATTTTTTATTGCTGGGAGAGATAGAAAAGCATTAGAGTCTGAGTTTCTGTTTGATGGAGTTTCTGAGGAAACTGATTATGTTTTTATAGATGATATCTGCCAATATTTTGAGTTTGAGCGGTTTTTTTCTGAGATAACTGGGAAAATGAAAGTAAACCCGAAAGGAGTTTCAGGACATACTATTTCTTTTAATGACTCGCCTAAATTATGTGGTACATCAAACTTCCCCCCTTCAAGAACCGATCATTCAAATGTAAGAAGGATATTACTAACCGTTAATTCTGATTATTACCATGAGTATAAAAAGGGCGAGTATTTAGAGTCAAGAAGTGTAAGTGATGATTTTGGAGGTAAACAACTATTCGATGATTTTACAGAGGAACAACACAATGATTATTATGTGTTTATGGCGCAATGTGTACAGTTTTATTTAAAACATGGTAAAAAATACGGTCCGCCAATGGGTAATGTAGATAAACGGAATTTAATGGCGGAAATGGGTGATCCGTTTAGGAATTGGGCTGAAGTATATTTTTCAGAAGAAAATGATAAAATCGATGTGTTATTTAGAAGAGACGAGGCGTTTAAATCATACCAACAAGTAGGTAAAAAATCAGCTAACAGTTTCAAGAAAACAGTAGAAGCATATTGTAAATACAAGGAATACATATTTAACCCACCTGAAATAGAAAAAGGGGCGGATGGTAGAATTGTTAAACGTGTACAAGGAGAAGGTGCACAAGAGTTTTTTTATATAAAATAATACTTATTCTATCAATATAAGTGCCTTATGTTGTGTAAAATGGCTAAGGCCAAGTTAAGTTGATGTCATGTTTTGCGACAGTGCCCGCATTTTCTATAGTGTATAGCATTTGTTCTTTTAGGAGACCGCAGT
>JABSPO010000202.1 GCA_013214625.1 Flavobacteriaceae bacterium | reverse complement strand
GTCAAAAGTCTTTAAGGAAACAATTCCATTAATCGAAATCATTGGAATTATACCACCAAAAGTTATCTTTGTATTTATTCAGGATAATTGTACATTACTAAGAATAATTACGCACTTGTAAAAGCAATAGAAAATTGGGAAATAACTCACTATCCTGAATACTTAAAAATTGAGCATGATCTAATCTATTGGGCTAAAAATTTTAAGAAATAAACCGAACTTTAGAGACTAGAATCACAAATTACACCAAAAAAAATAATGGACTATATTACAAAACAAGTTCTAGTTTAACTAGCTCAGGAACTCTTTTAGATAAAGATAATAATACTCTAAAATTTTCTGAAACATTCAGTTCAACCTGGTATGACTTTAATACTACAAATGTGACTCCTATTAGCTTTAAAGAAGAAGTAGATAAAGAAAAGTTTAAAAACACTACTTACCCTAAAGTGTTTTGGGACAATTACAACAGGCCAAAACCTTTTTTACCTTAATCCCACCAGTGGGTTTAATTTCCCGAGGGATGTCTTGAAGGAAAAATGGTATTAGCTAATTCATACTTCGTTTGCTTGTACCGAGTAAATTGATTTATATACAAAAAGCAGTCTTTCATTAGCGAAGACTGCTTTTTAAAACAACACAAGTAAGTTAATTTGGGGCAAATATTTTATCGGGTTACCGTTCCTGTTAATTGAGTAACAGGTCCTGCTCCCATTGTTATAGTAGTATGATTCATTGCGTCAGCAGGAACCATGTGGGCTAAAGGTTTAAAAGTAAATGGACTTGGGCTATTATCCGGATCTGGTTCCACAGAAATTACAATAGTTTTTCCTTTTAAATCGGTAGGAAAAGTTTCTCCTGCAGCCGTTCCCATAACATAATCTTCTCCTGGATACCCTGGCCCATTTCCTACGGTTCCTTTATATGGTGACGTTGCAGCATTATCATCGGCCACTCCTCCACTCAAAAATGTACCTGTACTTACTGCTCCTCCAGCAAAAACGGCCCATCCTTCATATTTCCATCCAGCTGCTAGAGCTGGTAAATTCAATCCTGCAACGTTACTTCCTGATGAATTATCTAAAAACCAAATTCCACTTTCTTCATTTGTTGAATCAGCATCGGTAGGAGTTGCTAAAATATACTTACCTGTTGCAGTAGAAAAATCTGCGACAAGATTTGAATTTACACTTGCTGAATTTCCAGAAAAATCACCAGCAAGTATTTTTGTATTAGACGGTGCTGGATCAGGATCAACAGTTGGCTCTATACTCAACACAAATTTTGTTGCTGCGGCTAACTGAACTGTATTTACACTAAAAGCTGTTTGAGAAATAACTCCTGAGTCATTAACAGTAAATACTCCTGTTGAAATTGGGGCATCATCAACAACTATCCAACCTTCATACTTATAATCAGCTCCTAAATTTTCTAATCCAGTTAAGTTTACACTTAAAGTAGAATTAACAGGAACAATTGGAGTTACCAAAGCATCGTCATCATTTGCGCAAGAAGCTGCTAATAATCCGATAGCCAACACTCCTAATAGTTTTATATTTTTCATCTTTATAATTGTATTTAGTTATTACTATTACAAAGATATATACTATCATAATTTTAAAATGTTAGCTAGCTAACACTAACTGGCATTTTTAAAAATTGTGATTGTTTTACGGTCAAAGTCTACTATTTTCTCTTCCTTCAATTCATTTAATATGGTGTTTAATGTTGGACGTGATGTCCCTATCAATGAAGCAATGTCTTTTTGAGTATACGGATGCACTATAATATGATTTCCTGTCTTTTCACAATCATACCCATACTCTTCACATAATTCCATTAAAAACTCCATCAAGCGTGTTCTAGCGTCTTTAAATAATAATATTTGTAAACGACGTTCTAATTTTTTAAAACGAAAGCCTAAGAACTTATAAATTTTCAAACTGAAGGTTTTATTATCACGCATTAAATCATGCATTGTATCTACCCCTATTGGACATATACTCGTTTTATTATCTACAGACTGTGCAAACTCATTTCTAGTAACTTCACCAAGAATAGCCTTCTCACCAAATAGCTCTCCTTTAGATAAAATCGTTTTCACTATTTCTTTTCCATCCTCAGCATAATAGCCGATTTTTACTTTTCCTTTTTCTATTAAATATATTTTATTTGCGGCATCATCTTCAAAATAGATGTAGTCATTTTTTTTATAGCCATCAAAAACATGACAATTTTTATATTTCTTAAACTTATGTGGACAGAGCAAATTGAATAGATTTACATCATCAAAAAACCAAAGTGAGTTCATAAAATGTTATGTTTAGAATAGTTAGTACATCATGTGTCGGTTTCTATTCTAATTTCTTACAATTTCAAGCATAAAAAAACAGCTAGAAATACATCTAACTGTTTTAACATAAATTTCATTTTAATACAAACAGATTCCTTCAGTCTCCCCTACTATATAATGAGATTCCCGTTTTCACGGGAATGACATTACTGTTTACTTTTTTAATATTTTTTCTATTCCAGAATCACCATTTACATCTTTAATTTTTATAAAATATAACCCAGAGTTCAATTTAGATATATCAATAGTTTCTGTATTTAAAACATTCATTATCGTTTGTCCTAAATAATTAAAAACCTCAATCTGAGCAATCGTTGTTTTTGAATTCACAATTAACAAACCAGTTGTTGGATTTGGATATATTGAATAGTTTTTTAGTGCTTTATAATCTTCTACCCCTAATGGCGCTGTAAACTCTGTATCAAATGTATTTGTGATTACAGGAGTATTAAAATCAAATACGATACTAGCAGTGTTTGGAACAATATCTCCTACACTATAACCTGCTAACGGTTTAATTTTATAATGTACATAACCATGACTGTTAGGTTCATCATTTGTTGAATCAGCTAAATTAATGTTATCAAATTGCCACGTCAAATTATCAAAAACTCTTTCCACTGTATTGGTATGACTTGAATGTAACATTTCAAAAGTGGTCTTGTCTAATTTAACATCCAACCCATTGTCAATAGTAATATTAATAGCACTTGCGGTCCCTACATTTTGGAACCTAACGGTGTAATACAAGTAATCATCATTTGTAAATGTTGAATGTAAAATTTCAGGTCCGCGAGATTCTGTAATATCATTCGGGTCATAAGAACCTATAATAATTTCAGATAAACTAGAGCTATTATTTTCTGCATATATATCATTACTACTTGTTGTATATGTTGCCACACTTGTAATCATATCACCTAATGTAGCATTTACCGGAAGTAGCATTTCAATATCAATAACTTCTACTTGTCCAGGCAAAAAGTTTACAAAATCCAATGTAAAACCTGTAGCTGTAGTTGTTAGGGTATTCCCCGAAAAAACTCCTGATGCATCAACATAAATTAATAGCGGATCTTTTACAAACTCTACAGTTCCGCTAGAAACAGTGTATTCTCCGTTATTTTTTATTATTAACTTATTCCTATACATAAACCCTGGTCTAGGTTCATCTAAAACAGAAACCAAGTTTACAGAAACATCATGACAGGCTTGCTGAACAAACAGGTTTAATTGAGAAATATGATAACATGACGATACATTACTTAAAACCTTTACAAATACTGTTGCATTAGCAGAAACATATACCTCTGAATTAGATATCGAATTTATATTTGCTTCTGCATCGTCTAAGGAAATATAATAATTTATTGCATAATCATTTATACTTAAACCTGCTAATATCAATATGTTTTTACTTGGTAAATTAAACACCCCAATACCATCATTATCTGTCCCACTTGAATTATCACAAGAGATATAATTTACATTATTATTTGGTGTAGGCTTTGATGCTGATTTTTTTTCTAAAATTACATCTAATGTTTTCGTTACTGTCCCTGTTCCAGTAATTGTAATTGTATAATCCCCTATTGATGCTGCGTCTAAATTATTTATGGTTAATACAGTTTCTCCATCTTCAGTAAGTGATTGATTACTAAACGTTGTTGTCGCTCCTCCTGGTAAACCATTCGTAACCGAAAAACTAGTTACATCACTATATGAAAACAATGTAGTATAGTTTATTATATATGATATAGAATCATCCCCTCCACAAATAGCCTTTGAATCATTACTTGTAGAAATATAAAACCTTGGACTAGTATCACATACATCAGAAGTCAATAAGGATGTTCTATTAACAATATCGCCAGTTAATATTATTCTCATCCTATCTTTTTGATCTACCGTAAATACATTCATACAAGTATCTTCCGTATAATCCATGTAGTTCTCATACATATCAGCGCTACCACATGATGTTTGCACTCCAGTTGGACAACCATAAGTAGCAGTTTGTTGAGTTGGGGTATCTGCACAAAAATCATCTCCACAACTTGAATCTCCCCAAGTATGACGTAATCCTAACCAATGTCCTATTTCATGTGTTGCTTGTCTCCCTTTATCATAAGGAGCTCCATAGGTTCCTGACGGGTATATATCTGAACTACCAAAAGCAGTATATAACATAACTATTCCATCTGTATTAGAAGCTCCATTACCAAAAGAAAGCCCATCTACTAAACCATTAACATTAGGAAATTGAGCATAGCCTAAAAGGCCTCCTCCTAAATTACACACCCAAATATTAAAGTATTTTGCAGGATCCCATTGTACAGTTGATTTATAAGCATCCATATCTGTAGAACTCCACTCCGATTGCCCCCCATTAATTCTATTAATACCTGAAAAAAAATTGCCGTTATTATCCACATTAGCCAAACAAAATTGAATTTCCGTATCAGCACCAACTGCGTTAGAGTTTTCTCCAGGTGTTCCAACCATTTTTCTAAAATCTTGATTTAAAACCGTAATTTGAGAAAGTACTTGGTCGTTAGCAATATTTGCTCCAACTCCAACAGCTTCTCCATTATGAATTACATGTACAACCACTGGTAAAGTTAAAATAGCTGCTTGACTCATACTTTGATTAGTCATATTAGCTATTTTTTGAGCTATAAATGTCTCTAAGTCATTTGAGGAGGCTATCTTACCTTGATTAATTAAATTTGCATTGTGCTCAGCTGATAAACATCTTACTACTCCCGTTTCTTGAAAGTACTGTTGATTGACTTCATTTAATTGCAAATTGTTAGTTTCTGTCTGTGCTTGTAAAGCTGTAAATAATAAACAGCTAAAAAAGAATAATAGTTTTTTCATATTAAAGTTAGTTATTTTGAATACACAAATATACCGTTTTGAAATATAACATCACAGTTCGTTTATCGGGTATATACGTGCATTTACCGATTATTATTTCCATTATAATCAATACAATACATGTTAAAATAAAGCAAGAAAAAACCAGTAAGAAATACATCTAGCTGGTTTAATATAAATTCTGCTTTAATACAAACATATTCTTTCAGTCTCTCCTACTATATAATGAGATCCCCGTTTTCACGGGAATGACAATAACATATTAAGTATATTACTTTTTTAATACTTTTTCTATTCCAGAATCACCGTTTATATCTTTAATTTTTATAAAGTATAAACCAGTATCTAAATTTGAAATATCAATCGTGTCTTGCTTGGTATTCTCCATTACAACCTGACCTAAATAATTATACACTTCTATTTGAGCAATTGCAATTTTTGAGTTAATTACTAATACTCCAGATGTTGGATTTGGATATACTGAGTAATTTGATAATTTATAATCTTCTACACCTAACGCATTTACTATTTCAGTAGTTGCGGTATTGGTTACAATTGCTTCATTAAAGTCAAAGAATATATTGGCTGTATTTGAAAAAACATCCCCAACCACCACATTACTTTTAGGTTTTATTTTATAGGCTATAAAACCATGTGACCCAGGTTCGTCAGTAGTACTATCTGGTAAATGTATATTTTCAAAAATAAACTCCATTTTATTCCCATTTTCAATTGCTACTCTAGTTGAATGACTTGTACTTTCTAATTGTAATGTACTCCAATCTAATTTAGCATCTAATTCATTTGCAACCACTACGTTTATTGCATCTGCAGTACCTGTATTTTCGTGTATAGCGTTGAAAAGTCAAAATTCATTATTGATTTG
>JABSPO010000201.1 GCA_013214625.1 Flavobacteriaceae bacterium | reverse complement strand
TAAAAACCCTCGTAATAAACGTTGTTTGAATTTTGAAGGAACAATATCACCTACTTTATCTAAAAATACTTTCTCTTGATACTGTAATAATTCTTGTGTTAAACTCCCAGTAATTAACCCTCTCTCTAAGGGATCTCCCTCTACTAATAATTGCCAATGACCGTATTTAGACAATTTCAATATATTATCATCTAAAGTTATTAATGAATCAGAGTGGACTATTCTTTCTGAAATAATATCATTATACCCTGCCAATATTGGTTGATGATGTAATGACTTTGAGGTTCCACATGAACTGATAATCAGTAGTAAGCAACAATATAAAAACAGTTTTATGTATGTAATCCCCTTCATTAGTTTACTTCTAAGGCTTCCAACTCTTTATTTATTTTCTCTACCAAATAATCTCTTCCCAACATTTCTGAACAAGTTAAGACAGCACTTATGGTAACTCCTAACAATCCATGCATGTTGATGCTTTGCCCAGTAAAAAACAAATTCTTTAATTTCGTTCTTGGTGATAAAAATGATGTCATTGGACTATCAGCATCTTTTACATACCCATACATTGACCCTTCATTAACACCTATATAATCACGGTATGATAATGGAGATGATGAGTGAACAGACTTAATACATGATCTGAAATGTGGAAACTTTTTTTCAATTTCTATTATCGTTTGTTCTATTTTTTCATTTTTAAAAGCTTCATACCCTTCACCACGTTCATCATTTTCCGCAACAGTGTTAAACGTATTTTCCCATTCACGAACTTCATCATAGCGCATATAGGTTATAAACGTCATGTTCTCTGCCCATTCAGTTTCGTTCTTTTTCGCACCTACAGATAACATATAGCCTTCAGGCCATGATTCTTGAGTATATTCTTGAGCATCCCAAACTCTATTTACGTCTTTAAAATGGTAGTGATTGTGATTTAAATATTTAAATGTTTCTGGCTTAAATACAAAGTAAACACTAAAAGCAGAAATCACACTTTTAATACTCTCAATACGTTTAGTATATGCTTTACGCATTTTATTTTCGCCTAACATTTTTAAGGTATACTTAGGCTCTATATTAGATATAAACTGCGCTCCAAAATATTCATTTCTATCTTTGGTTTTAGCTGATATTAACTTTTTATCTTCAAAACCAAAACTAGTAACTTCTTTATGCTTTAAAACTTTTCCTCCAAGATTTCGTATTTTCTTAATCAGTAATTTAGATATTTGACTCCCTCCATTTACACAACGCCAAGAACTTTGTATATATGAGTTTATTGATAATGCATGTACATAAAATGGCGTATTGTCTTCTCCTGCGTATAAAAAGTTTGATCCCACTAAAACTGCACGTAGCTTTTCATTATCGGTAATACTCTCTATATAATCTTTAATTTTTAAAGATAGTAAATCAGTATTGTCGTAATACGCATCTCCAATTTGTAAATTATATAACGGGAAACTATTACATGTTTCTTTTATTTTATCACAATAGGTAACAATAGCTGCTTTTTCTTCTGGAAATTTTTTAGATAATTGTTTAATGAAATTATCATAACCTTGTGCATGAGGATAGTTTATTTCGTCTCCTTCAAAAGTAATAATATCATAATTATCTTCATTCATTTTTTTAAGTTTTAGGTCATCCATTATCCCTAAATACTTAAAATATTGATGTAAATTTTCTCCTTCAGCCAAACCTCCAATATAATGTACTCCCGTATCAAAAATACTTTTATCACGTACAAAAGTTTGCAGGTTTCCACCAAATTGGTTGTTCTTTTCTAACACACAGACCTTATACCCTTCTTTAGCAAAAATTAAAGCAGAAACCAATCCGCCTAATCCACTACCAATAATTACAATGTCATAAGTGTTCTCTTCCATTATTATTTTTTTCTCGTTAAAACAATACTTTTATTGTTTTGTTTAGTAATACTAAAACCTACTTCTAATAAAGAAGCTGTTGGTATACTTTCCTTAAATATAACTATCTTTTTTACTGAAGTTAAATCGATACATGAAACATCAATACTTGTTGTTACCAACAGTGTATCAATATTAGAAATTTTTGAAAGTTGATCAATATAATTTATAGTTCTATCTTTTCCTATAAAATTATTCTTAGCAATTGTTGCTTTTACTTTATCAGTAATAAAAGTAGTTATTTTACGGGTATTACTATAATAGTTAAGTAACAAATCAAGTTGTCCATAATCATTTGAAATGTGCAATAACTTAGCATTTAAATCTATTAATTGAGAAATATTATGATACAACTCTAAATTCTGGTCTAAATCATCTTTAACTGATTTATAAATAGCCTCTGATTTAAATACAAAATTACTTAATACTAACTTTTTAAAATACGTTGATGACTCTAGCTGTTCTCTTAATTTTTGAAAGTCATCTTTAAATATTTTACTAATATTTTTAGTTTTCTCTTTAACAGAATTCCCTAAAACTGGATTATCAATAGCAATTCTATCTCCAACTTTAACTGTTAAATTACCATCATATATAATAAAATCACCTTTAGGCAATACTTCTGAGTTTCCGTGAATATATAACGGTAGCACATCTAAGTTTAATTCTTCCGCTAAAAAGAATGCTCCTTTATGAAATCTACCCAGTTTATTTGAAAACATTCTTCTCCCTTCAGGAAAAACAACTAAAGAGTATCCTTGGTTCATTTTTTCTTTCAAATGATCTAAACTTCCATCAACACCACTCGAAACAGGATAATATCCAGCAACCTTAGCCAATTGTCCGAATATAGGCGATTTATACACCCAATCATTAACTAAGAAAATAACTTTTGAAGTTACTAAAGCAATTGCTAATGTGTCCAAAAATGATGTATGATTAGCTATAATTATTGCCTGTTTTTTAAAAGTTTCTTTATTTAATAATACACTTTTATTTACAAACGGATTTGAATACAACACTGAAGTAGCCAAATTCCCCATTACTCCATGCAACCATTTAAACTTCGCTTTTTTATTAATTGGCAATATCTTCAGAATAGTTATTGCGAATAACGATAATAACATTCCTCCTAATCCGTAAAATGTAAACGATATAATTGAATGAATCGTTTTTCTAAATTCTAATGGAGCTAAACCATTTTTAGCTCTATTCGTTATAAGCCCTCTAAATAGTATTGGTTGAATAACGAACGTAACCACTAACGCAGTAAGGATACCCAATAAACAAACTAAAGCTATAGAATATAACGCTGGATGCTTCGCGAAAATCAATACTCCAACACCAAGTATAGTTGTAATAACTGATAATATAATTGACGTACGATAAATTGGCAAATGACGCTCACCAGTTTCATATTCCTTAATCAATCCATTAGTCATAAATATTGCATAGTCAACTCCTAAACCGAAAATAAATGTAGAAATAATAATATTAAATATATTAAACGACAAACCTAATATCCCCATTACCCCAATGGTAACTAACCAAGTTAATGCAATTGGTAATATTGTGATTAACACTAACTCTATTCGTTTAAAAAAGAAGAGTAATACTATTAAAACGGCTATAAAAGAATAGCCTAATAAAGTATTGAAGTTGTTTTTAAACCCATTTAAAAAGGTTTCATTCATTGCTTTTCGGTCAATAACAACTACATTTTTATTCCCTTTGAAAAACGATTTAATGGCATCTGCATTGGTTTCATCTACTTTTAATGACGATAATACTGTGTAGAAATTTTCAGAAGTTGAAATATACTCTTTCGTATTCAACGCTTTAATTTCTTGATACACTTCAATACTCAGCACCTCTTGCACATTATTAAGTTTACTGTAAAACTGATTGAATGTAGACGTTTTAAAACCATGTGCTTGCCCGCTAGCAATCAATTCTTTTTGAATATATTCTTGCTTGTCTTCGGACCAGAAGTTATTCCAATTATCTATTTTATTTTGCTGATTTTTATCACTTAAAACAACAGAAGCTACAGAACTAAAACTGATAATTTTTTGCTGTTCTTTAAAAGACTTAAGTGCTGCATATACCTTTTGATTTTCAGACAACGCTTCGTTTAATGTTGTACCGTGAGCAACAACATATAATGATTTTGAAGCGGTGTTCAATAAACTATTTAAAGCCTTTTCTTCATCTAATAACTCCTGAGTTTGATAGTTCATTTTTGAAATATCCTTATCAAACAACACATCGTTATAGGTAAATATAGAAACTACAAAAAGTAACACGCATGAAGTTAGTAATACCTTGTTTTTACTAAATTCAAAATTCGCTATAGTATCAATAAAATTCGATTTCTTCGCTTTTACTTTACCTGGTTTATATAAATGAGGTATTAATAACAATGCAAAAAATGCTGCTCCGAAAACACTTACAGCAGCAAATATTCCTAAATCTTGTAAGGCTCTTGATTTTATAAATAGTAAACATAAAAAAGCCAATGCAGTTGTAATACTACTCATTACAATTGGCTTGGTAACATCCTCATATAATTCCTTTACATTTGTGTTGTTTCTGTAATGTGTAAGAATATGTAAGGAAAAATCTAAGGTAATCCCTAATAAAATAGATCCTATCCCTATTGAAATTGCTGAGATAGTACCTCTCAAAAGATATAATGTCGTAACCGCTAATAATGCACCAAATACAGTAGGCACAAACAATATTAATGGGATACTTATTTTTTTATAAAACAAGATTAATATCAAAAACAAGACAGATAACGCAATGCTTACCGTTAACTGAATATCTGTTTTAATCTGGTTTGCATTAGCAACTGCAACTACAGTAGCGCCATAATACCCTATAGATACCTTATTCTTAAAAGTAGCATTTAGTTTCGTTTTAATTGAATTCAACAATGTTACAAAAGCTGTGTTTTTATCCGTTTCATTAGAAGCTAAGGTTGGTTTTAGAAATAACAATAAGTGCTTTTCATCTTTAGTTACTATAAAACCATTTTTTATAGTAAAATCATCACCTACTTGTAACTCTTTTAATTTTTGAAGTCCTAAAAAACTTATTCCAAACGGATCTTTTAATATGGTGTTTCTTGCTACAAAACCCGATGGAGATATTAATGTTTTATAGTTATCGGAAGTCCTTTTTTGAATTGCTTCCCTTGTAGTATTTTGTTTTATTGTAATATAATCTTCTTGCGTTAAAAATAGTGGCAGGTTGTCATAGACAAAATCTAAGGTTTCTTCAAAATCATCATCATTAACTACACCTTGTACTTCAGTTACATAATCACTACACTCTTCCTCAATATATGCTACTAATGCTGTAGCTACTTGAGTTAGCTCAGTAACATTTCCTTTTTCTTCAACTTTTAAATGGATAACAATTTTATCAGCAAAATCTACTTGATTAAGAACTTTATTTAATGTAATTGCCTTTTCGTTTTCGGGAATCAGTTTAGTAATATCTTCTTCAAATTTTAATTGAAGAGATAGATAAACTAATCCAAATAACAACACAAAAGCAATACATACTGTAATTGCTTTATGCGATTGAATTCGCAAATAAATTTGATAAAAAAAATGTCCCACTATCTTTCTTTTTTACTAAAAACTAATAGTGTAATATACCCTATTGCACCAATGAGCAAAGCTAAGAAAATTGCAAGAGAAAAGCTACCAACTAAGTATTGAGATAAATGTTCCTTAAAATTAATATTTTGGATATTTATATCGGATAAATCACTGATTACCGGATCGCTACCAAGTAAAAAAGCTCCTACTTGAAAACTCCCATAAATAATAAAAGGAATAAATATTGGCAAGCTAACATTTGAAAATGTAAACGCAATTACTTTATTCAATTTTAATGCTACTGCCAAAAAAATAACCAAAACAGTTTGAAATCCCCATAATGGAGATATCCCTATAAAAACCCCTAAACCAATTGATAATGCTTTCTTTTCTTTTGAATCAGAATTTTGAAGAAAATCTTCTAAAAAAAATCGTTTAAGTCCTTTTTTTTTTAGTTTCCTAAAAAGATCTCTTGGTTTTATATAGAGTAAAGCAATTAGCACCAATACAGTATTTAGAATACTAATACGAGTGAAATCTTTTATCGGTCGAAAATGTGTTACACGTTCTGACTCGTCATAC
>JABSPO010000200.1 GCA_013214625.1 Flavobacteriaceae bacterium | reverse complement strand
TATGTCTGAAATTAAATGTGGAGGTGACTAATGATGTCCATTTAGATTTAGAAATTTTAGATGCTATTCAAAAAGATCAACTGAATTTATGTAAAGATACCGCTATTCGATACGGAGGAAATGTTTCAGGAATTTTTATGAACAATTTAGCGGTCTATTTTGGTTACCCTGAATCGAATGATACCGATGCAAGAAGGGCAGGTAGAACAGCCTTGGAATTGGTTACAGAAGTAAAGAAAAGAAGTACACTAATGTTAGCCCAACATGGTGTTGCTTTAAGCATACAAATTGGCTTACACACAGGAACGGTATTGGTGCAACGTAACCACATTCCAGAAGGAAATGTGCCCAATACAGCTTTTGATTTAGTACATAAAGCTGCTTCAGGGAATGTTTTGGTAAGCGCTCCTTCAAAGAAATTACTAGATCAATTTTTAGAATTCGAAAAAGTTGAATTAACTGATAATTCTAATACTAAAGGAATTTTAGAAACATTTCAGTTGGTAGGAGAACGACAAACAGAAGCCTTGTCTTCTTTGCGTCCTTGGAGTGCCACTAGAGAAATGATTGGTAGGGATAATGAAAAAAATGAAGTACTAAAACTATGGGGGCTTACTAGTGATAAAGGAAATGCAATAATCATTAATGGACAAGCAGGTATAGGTAAGTCTAAGTTAACGTATGAAGTCAAAAAAGAAGTAAGATCCATTGGAGGAATGGTACGAGAATGCCGTTGTCTTCCAGAACACCGGAATAACGCTTTATATCCATTTTTTAATATGCTACGGAACCATTGGGGAATTGTAGGGATGGAAGATAAAGAAATGGTAATTGAAAAAGTGAAAAATGTACTAGAAAATGCAGGGTGTCTGGAGAAGGGTAGCTTACCCTTATTATGTTCATGGTTATCCATTTCTTTACCTGAAGAATATGCTATAAGTCAAGGGACACCAGAGGAGCAAAAGAAATTACTTTTTCATATACTAAAACAATGTATATTACAAATAGATCGCGAAAAGTCATTTCTTTTAGTAGTAGAAGACCTGCACTGGTTGGATCCAACTAGCACGGAGTTTATACAGTACCTCTTGTCAGATATAGAAGTAAACGGGTATTTACTAGTAATGACAACAAGACCAGTATTCGAAAATCCTTGGAAATATAAGTATTTATCACAAATTAATTTAGAAATATTACCTAGAAATGATATTCAACTATTGGTTGAAAGTGTATTAAAAGGCGAGTCTATTAGTAATAGAACTCTAGATTATATTGATAATCGAGCAGACGGTATTCCTTTATTCGTTGAAGAGTTAACCAGTATGCTTTTAGAAAAAAACTATATACAATTAGAACAAAACGTATACGAACTAATTGAAAGTAGTGATGACATTGTTCCTATGACCCTTTTAGGTCTTTTAAATGCTAAATTAGATCGTTTAAGTTTGGCAAAAGAAACGGCTCAATTAGCCGCCGCGATAGGTAGGGAATTTAGTTACGAATTACTTGTCAAATCTTCAGTAAAGGATGAGGCTACGGTACAAAATGATTTGAATTTGTTAATGAATTCGGATATAATCTATCGTCAACGAAGAGTGCAAGGAGAGAATTATATTTTCCGTCACGCATTAATCCGTGATGCCGCTTATGAAGGAATGCTTTCGGCATTTAGAAAAGAAGTTCATTCTAATATAGCAAATACTTTAACGGAATTTTTTCCAGAAACTGTAAAAGAAACTCCTTTTGTAGTTGCTATCCATTTGGCGGAAGCAGATAAATATAATGAGGCAATAAATTACGGTGTTAAAGCAGCAAAAACGTCTATTGATCGTTCTGCTAGTTTTGAAGTATTAGAGTACACTAAAATATTGTTATCATGGTGTACTCTTCAAAAGAAAGACGATGTAAATATAAATGCTCTTTTAAAAGTATATTGTATAAGAGCGAATGCTTTAATGAATAAATATGGTTGGGCTTCAAAAGAAGTAAAAGATGTGTCAAATAAAGCATTTCAATTGATTCAAAATCACGGATACAATTCTTTTGAATTAAATAATATTATTTCAGCTTATTGGGTTCTGTTTACATATTTTCATGTGGCTAGTGACAGGGATCGTGTAGAAGAATTAACAACTAATTTTTTAAAAATGTCATTAGAAGTAAATGACAAAACATTAGAGATTTCTGCTAAAACAATTCGGGGCATTCATCTATTCTTATCAGGAAGACTCGATGAGGCAATAACATTTTTAAAAAATGTATTGGAATATGAAAGTGATTATGGGAATGATAAACCTACATATACCATAGGTGTCGAAAATTTCTGCTGGGCAGCCGCATGTTTGGCTTATCCATTATGGTTAGCTGGAAATAAACTAGAAGCAAGAAAAGTATCTGATTTTGCATTAGAAAGGGCTAGAAAATTAAATCATATTCCAACACTAGCTATAATGTTATTCTATCGAGCTAATTTATATTCTTGGGATTTAAATAAAGAAGAAGCTAAAAAACTCTCAAAAGAAGCCATTAAAATATCAGAAAAAAATAATTTAATGGGACCTAAATTATATGCTTCCGTGATTAATCATTGGGCAAATGATGATTTAGTTTTACTAGATAAAACTTTAAAACAATTTGAAACTTCGGGTTGTATTGCTTCTATAACAAAATATAAGGCTTTAGCTGCTGACCTTGAATACCAAAAAGGAAATATTCATAAAGCACTTCAAAGAATAGATGATTGTTTGACGCTTTGTGGTAGTATGAAGGAATATTATTATCATTCAGAGCTTTTAAAGTTAAAAGAATTTTATACAAATAAACTTAACGAGAAGTAATAGCGTCTAATATTTTTTCATATTAAATACACCTATTTTAATAATTAACATTAAATCATAAATTTATGTGCACAAGTATAGCATTTGAAAAAGAAGAAAATGGCCCACAATTGACGGCCAGAACATTGGATTTTTTTTTCCCTTTAGAAACAAAAATAGCAGAAGGGAATTCTGAAAAGTATTCCTTTGTAGGAATGGATGAATGTCCTGGGAAGTATAAATTTGCAGCGCTTACCTATAAGGATACTCAATTTCTTTTTGACGGGATGAACGAAAAAGGCTTATCTATATCATCTCTTTGGTCCCCTACTGCCAAATATCCTAACGATGATGATATTAAATCAGGAAAAAAGGTAGTTCAACTTACTAATGTAGTCGCTTATATATTAAATGCTTATGATAGTGTGGAAACTCTATTTAAAGATCTTGGCCCCAATGGATATTTAGTAATTTCTTTTAATCAAGATTTGGCTTCAAAGAAAATTCATGAATTTATTGATAAATCTGGAGGCACACTACCTTTACATTTTATCGTAACAGATAGTGAAGGAAAAAGTTTAGTAATTGAGTTTATTAATGGCGAAACAAAATTATATAAAAGTTTCTCTCCAATAGATACTGACGAGGTAAGCTGCAATGGAGTTTTAACCAATTATCCACCGTACAATATTCATAAAGACAATCTTTCTTTATATGGAACACTAAGCTGTACAAATCAAGAGGATGGAATCAATGGAAGTGGGCTTTATGGAATGCCGGGAGATGTAACACCGCAGTCTAGATTTATTAGAGCTTCAAAAATGAAAGAAGCAACTATGTTCCCTCAATCAGCAGATGATTTGAAAGAATATACGGACTATAAAAATTTAAATGATGAGGATCTTAAAAAAGTGATTCGAAAGAACTCAATTATGCAGTGTTTGCGATTAATTCAAGATTGTTTAGTGCCTACAGGTGCTGTTATAGAAAGAGCAAAAGAAGATCGAGCAAAAGATGATCCAACAATATTTAATCCAACAAAAAAAGAGAAACCCTGTTGGTTTGTAGGAAATTACACCCAATTATTTTTCGTTAGAAATCATCAAGATAAAATCATGTATTTCCAATATTATAATGACCCAACCTTGTATTATTATAGTCTGAATGGAGAAGAACTTGAAGACTCTTGGAATAAAAAAGTACCTCATTATATGGATGATAAAAAGTTAATAGAGAATTACGCTAATTTAGATATTGTTATTCAAATTAAATTACAAGAAACAGTTGAAGTATAATATAAGTATGTGTCATTAACATAACTATTAGAGTAATCAAATTTCGAGTGAAACAATAATAAATTAGTTTCACTCGTTTTTTTTTAATTAAACAAGTATTAAATGAAAAATACACTTGAAGAAACATTAATAAAAACATCTAGATATGAAGAGCTATTAAACAAATTGGAAGAAAAACTACGAGTATTAGGATCTTTTCCAAAAATCTTAATTGACAATACCGAATCCAAATGTTACGAAAACTTTCGTAAAGTATTTAACCGCAGATATGATTTTCGACCAGCTATTATTGTACTAGTAGAAACTAAGGAACAGGTTAGTACAATAGTACAATTTGTAAATGATCATAAATCCAAAATAGCCTTAACGGTACGATCAGGAGGCCATGATCATGAAGCCGAATGTTCAGGTACTGATACTTTACTGATTGATTTTAGTAAAATGAATGCTGTAAAAGTATTTCATAATAATAAAGAACTTAATATTAAAAACTTAGTTACTATAGGTCCAGGAGCAAGGTTTATTGATATAAAAAAAAAACTGGATAATGTTAATCTAGGAATACCTCATGGTAGCTGTGCCAGTGTCGGTATTGCAGGCTTTACTATGGGTGGAGGCTGGGGACCTTGGACTCGTAAATACGGAATGGCATGTGAATCCTTAGTTGCTGCCGATGTTGTTTTAGGAGATGGTGAAATAATTAAAGTTACGCATAATGATGATCCAAATAGTCGGGATGGAAAGATTCTCTGGGCATTGAGAGGCGGTGGTGGTTTGAGCTATGGCATTGTGACTAAACTCTATTTTAAGGCATTCGAATTACCTAAAGTTGTTTATACGTTTATGCTCCCTATAAATCACACTATTACTATTCATTTAAAAGGAGGGGTAAAACAATATAGGTTTGAAATGACAGCAGTAAAGGCAATAGAAAAATGGGAGAGGCTTATCGCATGTGATAATATTCCAAATTTGATGGGTACCAACCTTAAAGTTCAAGCTGAACATCTAAGTAAATCTGAAACTCCAAACCCTGATGCGTATCTGAAATGTTCATTTAATGGAACATTTGCTGGAACGAGGAAGGAATTAGAAAAATTTATTGAAACTAATTTTGATAAAGAAATGGTTCAGGTTATGACAATAGAACTCCTATTATATCATAAATCTGATATGGAGAAAGAGAAGGAACAAAATACGATTAATTGGCCCTTTGATTCTTGGGATCGTGCAGTAAAATCTAAGAATGGTATAACCACCTATAATTTAAATTATAATGAAGGGCAAGATTTTCATCATTTAATGATTGGTGGTAGTGGCCCCGCTCCACATAAAATATCTTCAAAAGTAGTTAGCGAGAAAGGATGGGATGAAGAAGATAGAAAGAAATTAATTATGTCCTTACAATCTCATTTATTGCCACCAAAAACAGATTCAAATAAAGATTTTGGAGTAGATGCCTTTATTACTTTAGGAGCAATATCTGGAGAGTTTTATGCTAACTATAATAAATACAAAGATGCTATTGGTAGTGCAATGCCTTATAAAAAACGTCCGTTTATCATTCAATACCAGGCCTGGTGGAATCAGTTCCTAAATTTTGAAAATGAAGAGAAAAAAGGAGATCATAAAAAAGAACAATTTATAGAAAACAGAATGCATAGTAATAGAGCTCAGGATTGGATTGAAACATGTAGAAATACTCAAATTGAAAATACCGATGGATCATTCATTAGTTTTAAAGATAATTCTATTCCTACCGAAACTTATTTTGGAGAAAACTATGATGATTTAATAAATGTGAAATTAGAGCAGAGCCAAGATCACAATTTGTTGTTTCGTACCAGGAAAACCATTATTTAATTATAATACTTGTTAGTATACATAAAACCACCTCTTTCTGAAGAGGTGGTTTTTTTCGCACACTTCTTGTTTTTAGTACTATACAGGTTTAGTTTGTCTTGATGATATACCATGTAATATTTTTTTTAACATATGTTAATTAGATTTGATTCAACAACAAAATGACAC
>JABSPO010000020.1 GCA_013214625.1 Flavobacteriaceae bacterium | reverse complement strand
ACTTAAATCAGCACCATTAGATTTTTTATAATCTCGATTTCCATAAATAACCTTAAACACAGACCTATTTTGCTTGTATAGCCTAAAATCTAAACTGGTAGCTAGCCCAAAATGATTATTACCCAATGGGAAGTTCAATTCGCTTCCATCAACATTTTCTCCTTCTCTATTTTTTATTTTATACCAAGAGTTTACTCGCCAAATAGTTTTTTTATTTAATTTATTGATGTAGCGTAAACCAGATAAAAAGGTAAAGTAGCTCGATTTTTTTTCAGAAAAGTAATTGATTCCCTTTGGATTAAATCTAAAACTCAAGCTTTGTTTTCTCCATTTTTTTTTAGCTAAAAAGCGAATGCTACCTTCTTGAAACAAACTGTTTTTATAGAGCTCATTTTTACCTTTTAAAACATCATTATCTAAAAAAGAAACGGGCGATTTAAAGATATTGTATTCATAACCTGTTGAAGTTTCAATAGTGAAATTGGTTTTTATTTGGGCATTACTTTTTATAAGGAGTAAAAAGAATATGATTTTAATAAGTCCTTTCATATGTTTTTTTTAGGGTAATTTCAAAATAAATATCATTCCGAATGTATGTGAGGAATCTCATCTTAAATATTTCTCGCCGCTTATTCTTCGCTCCGTAAAAATGACAAGTCATTTCTATTTACAGACTGTCAGTCTGAGCTTGTCGAAGGCTTTCTAATATTTGAATAAATGCACTTCGACATTCCGATTGCTATCGGGGCAGTGTGATATATAACTTAACTTCTTATTTAGAAGCAGTTTTTAAGGAAATTTCTTCTTTAGGTTTGTTCACAAAAACCCTTACTAAAGCCGATTTTTCATCATCTTTTAGAAACAATTCATATTGGTTATTTCCTTTTTTTAACGGAATATCGATGTATATTTTCTCTAGTTTACCTGGTATTAGCTTCCTATCAGTAAGATTCTCTACTTTTTTAGATTTTTTGCAAGTAAGTTTATAAGTTTTAGTTTCAGAACCACTTTTAAGCACTAACCTAATTACATTATCAGTATGCATTTTATAGGTGAAATCGGCACGTAAATACACTCTGACTTTAGTATTATCTTCTGTTGTAGAAAAACGAAAAGCTTCATTATTATTTATTCTAGCATAACTGTTTTTCTTTTTAGTAGCTAAGTACTGTAGCGTTACCTTTTTTAGTTCACTACCTACCAGTTCCTGCCATTGTTGTTTTTCTGTTTGTAAATATTCAAAACGAACATGCGCTTTTTGCTTAGTTTTATACTTGTAAAATGAAATAGTGTGTTTCCCTGGTGGAATGTTTATGATCTCTTTATCAGCTTTACTAGGTTTTCCTACTAGTTTTTTACTTTTATAAAAGATTTTTTTAGATACTGCTTTAGGTCCAATTTTCTTGGTTGACACTTTTTTCTTATCTAGGGTATATTTTAAATAATAAGGTAGAGAAACCCGCTTATTGTCCTCTAA
Source organism: Flavobacteriaceae bacterium (assembly GCA_013214625.1). GTDB lineage: Bacteria > Bacteroidota > Bacteroidia > Flavobacteriales > Flavobacteriaceae. The sequence goes on along the minus strand of JABSPO010000020.1, from coordinate 30,384 downwards.
ACGAACTCTATTGTAGACGGTCAATTTTCCTGGGCCAACAAGCTCAACAGTCGTTTTTGATTTTTCTGATAAAGCGAAATAGACAAAGTCTGAACTTCCGCTCATATGTACAGTACTTACAAACTTTTTAGGTTTAACTTCTTTCTTTTTTTGTGCATACAAACTACTTGATAGTAAAACAAGTAGACTTAATCCGCTTATTTTTTTAGAGATGTTTATGAGCTTAATCATTTTGTTTAATTATTAGGGTTCCTAATTCGTTTTGTCTTTTATCGTAATACATTACTGCTATAATTAAAGCTATAAAAATACTAGTGGCTGCTATAACAATAGTTAGATCGTATTTATATGCTTTAAAGAGAGTTCCTTCCCCAACTTCAGGTAATGGAACTGGATCTTTAGGGAGTTGGTATTTTGTCATTAATCTATTAATATTTAATAAATTGAGTACAGGGGTTCCGTTTTTAACCATTTCATAAACAACCCCTTGAGCGTCTGGAATGTTTTTTATTTTTATATTGGTTTTTAAACCAGCCGGTAAAGCATTTGCATTTGCATTACTACCTAAACTAGCAATCCCACCACCTACATTGATAAAGAGTTTAGGAGATTGTCCTTTGCTGAAAAAATGCATTCTTTTTTGGATATTACCTAGTAAAGAGCCTTCATTTATATAGGGGATGTTATTTCTATGAATTGCAGCAACAGCCAAATCCCTTCCTTCTCTGCTTAATGTACGTCCGATATCTTGATTACCCCCAATTGATGAAGCAACAGGCATAAAAGAGATGAGTTTTGCATTAAACAAGCTCTTTTGCATATCTATCCAAGTTAGAGTAGGTGAATTTGCTCCCCAGGAAGAAGAAGTTATAGAGGTGATTAAAATAGGTTTTAGCCCCAAACTTTCCACAGCGGCACAAGTTGCCAAGTTTAAGGCGGGAAAAGAACCTGTAAAACATAAGCCTACAGGATCTCCTTTTTTTACCCCAGCCTCCTTTATTTGCTGCACAATCATAGCGGCAAAATTTGGATTGATAGTTGATAATTTTACTGGCAATGAACCTCTTCCAGAAGTTATTTCAGAAAACTGCAAGCCAATTAATCCCGTATTATTAGGGTCATTGATGTTATCTATAGCAATTTCATCTGCATAAAAAGTGTTTTTTAAATGTAATTGCATTTTCTTATTTAAAGAAGCAGCGGCTATTTTTTCAGTATAAAAATCTTCTTGTTGATACTTCTTAGAGTTTTCAACAATGATTAAAATAGTGATTGCTAATACGCCTAGGATACTTAACACTAGTGTAGAACGAATGGATATATTATTCATATGATATCTTTTTAATAAAGTTTAGGTAAGGTTTCTCCCATAAAGCAAATAATAACCAATAGCCTTACAATTACAGAAGTAATAGAAATCATGGCTAAGGTTTTTACAAAGCCTTGTTTTGCTGCCCAATGCGCAATTAACCCTGGTATTACCCAACCAATAGCACTTAATTCTATAGTAGAATTTGGAGTGTTAAAAACCAAGAAATGATGAGAGAGTATGGAGAGTATGGTTCCTATCAATAATGCGACCACCATTTGCCTTCTTCCAAACAAGAAAGTGAATTTAGAAATACCTTTTATTAATAAAAAAGTAATAAAGGTGATGATAACCAAGCCTATTAGTCTGTCAATAGTGGTTAATTGTAAAGCAATATAGCCGGGTATAATGATACCTCCAGCAGCCATTCCGAATTTTTCAATAAAGAAAAGGCTAATAATGATTCCTAGGGTAACAGATAATTCAATCATAGGTTAAGTATTTTAGGGGTACATCAATTTGATGTATTATTAGAGAGTTAATTTGATGTTTGGTGAATGTTTTCAAAATGTTCCGATAGTTCGGCTCCTCCTGCTCCCATATTACCAATGGCAATAATGGTGGTATTAGAGAGAGAAGCTTCACATAAATCATGGTATTGTTCTAGGGTAGGTTTAGCACCGATAGCATGAATTTTAGTTGTAGGAATGTCCTGTTTTTCACACATGGTAACTACCATATCTAAGGACTCCCCTACTAAGCCAATGCTTCCGTAGTCTAACTGACTCATCATATCTACCAATCTAATAGCCCGATCTTGACGATCTTGTCTGGTATTTAGTAAGAACATAAAATGTTCGCTTTCCTCTGACTGATTTCTAATAGCATCCCAAATCATAATGGTAGATTCAGGGTCATTAGCCGCTAAAGCATTGTAAAAGTGAATTCTTTTTCCGTTTTCATTTACAGTAAAACGCCTGAGTACACCTTCGTCTGGCTTAGAGCGTTTCATTTCTGGTAAAGCAATACTTCTATCAACTCCTAATTCAGTACAGATATCTAGCGCAAGTGCTATATTATCTTTATGTTCTATGTAAGAAAACCCTTTTAAGTCATCATTAGTAATTGTTTTCGGATCACTGTTATGAATTTTTGTTTTACGCTTTATAGCAATTTTCTGCATGAAACCTAAATATCGATCCTCACTAGTAAACAGTTTTGATTTTTTAGGAATGGTACCGCAAATTGCCTTAGCGACATCATCTAAAGTAGGCCCCATAACATCTAAATGGTCTAACCGAATATTTGTAATAACCCCAATATCTGCTTTTATCATTTGGTGTTCTGTTATTTTCTGATAAATAGGTTGTAAGGCCATACATTCAATAATTAGTACATCAGCTTGTTGTTTAGAGCAAAATTTTATGATGTCTAATTGCTCTAAAATATTGGCCTGTTCTTTTCGATGTACAATAGCTTCACTACCATCAGCTAAAATGATTCTGGGGAATGTTCCAGTAACTTTAGTAATGGTTTTTAAACCACCAGCACGCAAACCCGCACCAATTAAACGGGTGACACTAGATTTACCTCTTGTACCATTAATATGGATTCTTATAGGGATAGATTTCAGGTTTTTTTGATGAAGCTGATATTCTATAGCCCCATATATAATGAGAAATATTGTTAAGCTAACAATAATGTAGAAGCTAAGCATGTTTGGTTTTGGTTTAGGGTTGTTCTTATATTTAGAACAGACGAATTATATTCTTCCCTATGAATTTTTTGATAAAAAAATAAGCCTAAACTTAACTTCGAGATTATTTGGGGGTAAAACCAGAAGTATAAAGCAATAGGGTTATAATAATTAACTATATATGAAACACTTAAAAAGGTATTATATATTATTAAAATAGATAGGATTTACCCTATATAAAAAAGAGCTTTCTAGCTTAGAAAGTAATTCTAAAAACAAGGTTAGGAGTGACCCCTAAAGAGTAAGTGTCTGTTTTTACTAAGGAAGTAGTATCATTTTCATTGTATTTAATTCGATAACTACGTTGTAACGTATTTTTTTGATTATAGATGTTAAGTAATGAAAATCCTATTTTACCTTTCCAACGTTTAGATGTACTTAAATTAAATTTATAGGTAGTAGAGAAATCTAATCGATGATATGCGGGTAAACGTTCAGCATTAATGGTTTCATAGCTAATTTCCTCATCAGTGTTAATACCAGTGGCATTTGTATACGGGATACCGGTTCTGAAGTTCCAACCTAATGAAAAGTCAAATTGTTTTATTTTTATACTATTAGCCCATAAAAATTGATGTTTTGCATCGTAATTTCCAGCAAAGGATTTTCCGTTATTAATATCGTCAAATTTAAATTGGGTGTTACTTAAGCTATAACTTATCCATGAGCTGTAATTTATCCATTGCTTTTTAAGAAAAATATCTAGCCCTAAAGAAGTGCTTTTTCCTTCAGAAAAAATATCATTATTTTGTGAATTAAACCCTTTAATAAGGGATGTTAATCCGTTTATTTCTTTTCTATAGACATCCATATCTATGGTCCACTTATTTTTTTTAAAGATGGTACCTACAGATACTTGATTACTTTCTAAAACAGGAATATCTTCTTCATTTGCCAATGCCCAAACCTGGTTTTCTAAGCCAAAATCTTCCGTAAAAAACTCAACAACTTTACTAATGTTTTGTTGTTTTAATTCTGCTGTAGCTTTTACCCAAAAATTAGATAATAATTTAGTTTGCGCGTAAATTCTAGGTGATAAAAAAAAGTCCTTTGTTAATGAAAAATAGTTAGCTCTTAACCCTAAATGTAGGCTAGTTTTATTTTGGTTGGTAAACACATATTCCCCAAAAACAGCTTGTGTAGTATTTTTTTCTTTAAATACAATTTGATCACTTTCTTGAAAATTATCAATAGCAGCACTTAAGCTAAAACCTACATCACTATTGGTAACTTCATAACCTAAGCTTAAGCTAGATTTTTCTTTTACTTTCCAATTAAATACGGATTGTAATTGAAGCTCTTTTATAACATTTGTTTTATGGATAGCATCAGCAATTTGATTGTTAAATTCTTTACGATTAAAATCATAAGTAAGATCAAAATTTGAGTAATAAATTTTAGTTTTTTGAGTTAGATTTTCATTCCAGGCCCTATTCCAAAGAGCACTTATACCAGTGTTAAAAAAATGTAATAAATCTTGTGATGATTCATTAAATTCAGCTATCTCAATAGTATAGTTTAATCTATTGCTATTATGTAAAAAACTAATAGCAATATCATCTTTTTTGCTAGTTTTTATAAGTAATTTGGTACTGATGTCTGTATAGAAAAACTCATTAAACCGTTCTTGTTGTTCATTTTCTTGTATTTGATCATCTTGAGTTACTACAGTATTTTGAAAGACTTTTTTAGATAGGTTTTTAAAAGTAATAGTATTAAATAAGTCTGTGAAAGACCTTCTGCCAGAAACAACTAACCCTATATCTTTATTAATAGGAATTTTTAAAAAAGCATCTGCATGAATCAAATTTGTACCCAATCCACCAGAAATTTTTTGTGGAGCGACATTGTCAGACTGTATGTCTATAACTCCTGAAATATGATTACCATAGGCGGCACTTGCACCACTTCTAAATACTTTTATTTTTTGAGCTATATAGGGATTAAAAGCGGACACCATTCCAAAAAAGTGGGCCGAGTTGTACATTTTTATACCATCAAACAAAATTAAATTCTGATCAGGAGTTCCTCCTCTAATATGCAATCCGGAAGCCGTTTCGTTAGGGCTTTGAACACCGGGTAATAATTGGATGCTTTGTAGTACATCAGGTTCTGTTAAACCTGGAAGAATTCCTAAAGCTTGTGGTTTAAACTCTTCCGATCCGTCATTTTTCTTCACCATTCCATTTGTCAAATAATTTTGAATAATGATTTCATGTAACACATCTGATGATTCTTGTAATGCAATAGATAAGTTAGGATTGTCCTTGAATATCTTAGCTAAAAAAAACTGATTCTGATAACCCATATAAGAAATGTTAATGGTGTCATTTTCGAGCACATTCTTTAACTCAAAATTTCCATTTTCATCTGAAACAGTTCCCTTTTTTTTATTGAGTACTGTAATAGTTCCTCCTTGTAAAGGTTGTTCTGTTTTTAGGTCTTTCAGCGTTCCGCTAATATCTATTGGTGGCGTTTTGTTTAAAATAGTAATATACCGGTCGGTTACTTTTTTAAATTGTAAGGTGGTTAATTCTTGAAGTTTTTCTAAAACAGTTGCTAAATCATCGTCTTTAAAATTTATAGTGATGGTTTGATTAGTTATATCTTCTTCAGAAAAAGAAAACTTTATGTCAAAGGTTTTTTCAATCACAAAAAGCACCTCTTTTAAAGGTGCTTTGTCATACGTTTTATCTTGAGCATTCATGGATGCAATTCCGAAGAATAAACAGCCCCCAAAAAGGATGAGTTTAATATTCATTTATTGTTTTACCAATACGATATTTTTCGTGTCAACTTGACTTGGATTGATCCTTAAAGGTACAAAAACCGTTTGCAAAGCCACGTTGAGGTTATTATGAGTAAAACTTCCTGTAAATCTCTGTGTTATATCTATTTTAGAAGCATCTATTTTTATATTATATTGATGTTCCAAGGCTATAATCACTTGACTTAGAGGCGCACTATTAAAATTACTTTCACCTTGTGTCCAAGAAGGAAGTATTTCCAGAATATTGAAATCTTCAGCGGTAGTATCTTTTAATTGTCTAAAAGCTTTTCCTTGAGTTAGAATACGGTTGTGATTAGCTGTTTTTACTTTTACTTTTCCTTCAAAACATTTAATTTCAAAAGTTGTATCTTTAGTATTTACATTAAACTGAGTACCCAAAACACTTACTGTACCAATAGCAGATTCTACTACAAAATCACTTCCTTTTTCTACTTTAAAATATCCCTCTCCATTGAAGTCTAAAATTCTATTTTCCTTCCAATTTTGAGTTTTATAACTTAGAGTAGAATTTGCATTTAATATCACCTCTGAATTATCGGGTAATGTAATAGCTAACTGTTCTCCGTAAGAAGTTGAATAACTAGTAGTTCTATTTAGAAAAAAGAACAAACCTAATAATACTACAACAGAAGCAGCTGCACTAATGATAAATTTAGGGAATAATTTTTTAACCTTTGTAGGTCTTTGTTGCGAAGCAAGCTGACTTTTTATTTTTCCAAAAACTCTCTCTTCATTAAAGTCAGGTGTATCTAGCTCACTAGATTTTTGAGCTATTTTTTGATATAAAGAAAACTTGGGTGATTTTTCAAATTCACGCAACTCTTCGGGGCTTAACTCATCATTAAGCCAACGGGTAAAAAGTTCGTTATTGTAATTTGTTTCCATTATTGTTCCTTTACTTTAAAACAGTTGAATAAAGAGTTTCCCTATACTTTATGAATAGTATCTAGGTGTTTTTCTAAATACTTGAGTGCTAAGCTCATTTTTTTCTCTACCGTTTTCATTGCTATGCCTTGTATTTCTGCTATTTCACGATATTTTTTCTTGTCTATTCTATTTAGTAAAAAAATAGTTCTTTGATCTTCAGGGAGTTCTGAGATTGTTTGTTGAAGCTTAGCCATGAATTCTTTTTCTTCTAATAGGAACTCTGGGTTTTCATTGGTATGGTGTTTTGCTCCAGCTTTTTGATGCCTTAACACTATTTTCTGATGCGCAACATGATTCAAAAATAAATTATTAGCGCAAGTAAACAAGTATGACTTGGCTTTTTCTACCACTACTTTAGCGCAGTTATTCCAAAGTTTTATATAGCTTTCCTGAACAAAGTCTTCTGCTTTACTTACATCACCACATTTGTAGTACATAAAGTTGTATAATGCTTTAGCATGTGTTTTATACACGCCATTAAAAACATTTTCTTCACAAACAGATTCTACTTTTTCCATCTAGTAACAAATGTATTGAAAAAAGAACAAGAATAAATAGCCTCCACTGGTAAATAAAATAAAATTCCATAACCATTTTATGGCTATGGAATTTTAGGATTAGAAGACTAGTTGCTTCTAGTTATATTTAAAACTAATTAGTAATATAATTAATTGCTGCTGTTAAATGAATATCATCTCCAGCAGAAACCTCAGCTGTAGTTGGTAATATTTGTTCATCTGGGATAATCCCAATTCCTTCAAAAGATTGAAAAGTATTATCGTATTTTATTTCTATATCATGAGTAGAAACACGGGTTCTCCATTTACCATTCCCATTGGTTAATGTTAAAATATCACTACCTGCATAAATACCAAAGGTTTTATCGCCTATAGATTTTACATGCGTTTGTGTTTTCATAGCAGCTGTAAAATATTCTGCTGCACTTGCTGTTCCGTTAGCAGTTAATAAAGCGACTTTGTTAGTATATTGAAAGTTGCCAGAGCTTGTTATGTTATTGTCTTCCGGGAAAACACCAGCAATATATCCACCTTCTGCACGAACATCAGGATAACCTTCAAATTCCTCAGTAGCCCAATTCCCTAAAGAAGAAATAGTACTACCTGTTGTGGTCTTAATTCGTTGTCTGATTAATTCAATTGGAGTTGAATTTGCAAAAAATCGTCCAGCCAAATAGTAAGCAAACGGACCTTGCCCTCCACCGTTTGTGCGTACATCTACTATTATCCCTGATTTGTTTTGCAAAGTTGTTAAGGCTTCGTCTACAATAGCTTTAAAATTATTGAACTCGCTTTCATTTTCATTTATTGGCTCAAAGTTTTTAGCGTTGATATAACCAATGTTTGAATTAGCAGTTAATGTTCCATAAGAAATATATGGATTGTTAGTACTACTAGCGGTAATGGTAACTTTACTTGGAGTATTATTTTCAACCATTTCTTGAATGGTTTCATTAAAGGGAGGCTCATAATAAGCTTCTTGACTATTATTATAGACTACATCTGTATGACCATCTTTAATGATAGTAGTCATAATGGTGGTAAATGTCCCCATTAATTGAGTATCGGTAGTAGTAGTCGTTATTTGCGGGTAATAGGTATCGTAAACAGTTTGCCAATTAATGCTTTTCCTATGCATTAAAGGGTAATGTCTGTCATAAATATCCCAGAACTCTTGGAATACTTTTTGTTGTTCTGTAGTAGCTACTGTAATTGGGATACTTATAGAGCCATTATCATCATTACTACAAGAAGTAGCTATGCTAATGGTTAAAAATAATAAGAGGATTGATTTTAAAATGTTTCTCATAATTATTAATTTTTTTATTCGATTATTTATATTTATTTGCACTTCGACAAGCTAAGTGTGACATCTAATTAATTTACAGGAACTGGAGACCAACGTGGCTCATATATATTTACTGAAGTGTTTAAATGCTCTCCTGGATTACTGCTTTCAGTAGTTTTAGCAATTCCTCCTTTTCTATTTTCATCACCTATTTCAAATACCATGTAATTTCCACCATTAGGAGAAAAGGAACCGCCTGAAACTTCGTTGTTAATACCAGTAATACTAATTTGTTTTATTGTACTATCTGAGAAATCATAATACTCCAAACCAAGAAATGAAATTTTACTGTTATCAATACTCCAAATTGGTTGGTCTTTATTTTCTGATAGTAACGTATTATTACTTCCATCAGCTTTGATAGTGTATGTGTGTGTGTATGATACATCATCTTCATCATAACGCCAGGTTTTGGTATAGGCTAAAACAGGGTTATTAGCATCGTGATTCCAACTCAATTCTTCATACCAAAACTGATCGGTATTCGATGATGACTGAATAGCGGTTAAGTCACTCATTTCAATCTGATTTCCAGCAGTAATTTTACTTTCTACTGTATTCATAGCAACCGTATATAAATTGGCTGAAAATTGTGTTAGATTATCATTGTTATTACCAATGTTTGAGTTGCCTGTCATAACAGAAATAGCTAGGGTATTTCCATCTGGTGACACCCCTAAGGAACGAACATCCAATCCGAAATTAGTAAGCTTAGTGGCTATTTTGGTATGTACATTTACGCGCCAAGCTTCCCAAGCAGTTTCGGAAGGTCCTTTAGCACTTGCATAGTATACATATATGGCATCTTGACTCCAAGACACATAACCAGAAATAGGGCTAGCATTTGCTAATTCTTCTACATTTGAACCATCGGGATTCATCATGTAAATTTTTTCGGTATCGCCAAAAGCAATTTTGTAACCAGATAAATCAGTTGAAATTTGTTGCGATAAAGTAGTGCTGTTAGTAGAGCCATTAACAGTATTATTTGTTACATCTGGAGTATCATCTGCTTCGCAATTTGTAAGGGTTAAAGATAGAATTAGGATAAATATAGTTTTCATAGTACGTAGGTATTATTGTGTTAGGATATTATAAGTGCTAATTTCTGCATCAGTCATCCAATGAATATTGTCTGCTGTTGCTGCGTTAATAGTATAATAATAAAAATCTTCTGCCAATTGTTGGGTAAAACCTACAGAGATATAATAATTGATATAGGGTAAATGATAGGCATGTCCAATTGCAAAGTCGGTAGCTTGAGTTCCGTTTCCATCAGACCAAGAATGTACACCGACTCGGGTATTATTTCCTTTTGTGCGTTGGATCCCTGCTAAGAAAAAATCGACCCCACCAGAAGCAATTAAACCGTTTTCTAATAAATGAATATTAATACCTAACTGATGTACCCGAGTGGATAATTGTAAATTTGTTTCATCATCCATAGAACCGTCACAATCTTTTATATTAATAGTTGTTACTGTAGGGAATGAGGTGTATAGTGTATTAAAATCATTTAAAGAAGAACTTCCAATTACACCATTCATTTCTAGGGTAGTATCTCCATGTAAAATTTTAAAAATCCCTTTAGTTCTTAAAACTGTAGTAGTTGTAGGAGCATCATCTTTACTACAAGACGATAAAGGATTAATAACAATTAATGTTATTAAACATATTTTAAATAATGGATTCATGTTTTCGCTTTTATGGTTAAAAAAAGCGCATACCAAATAGCCTTATGACTACTGAAGTATGCACTTAATATACAGTTTGTTTTTGTTTATAATCCCAAGATCTTCTTCAGTGATGGATTATAAAAATGATTTTGTGGTTGCTGAGGTATTTCTTGTAGTAATACTAACAAGTAATACCCCACAACACTTTTTCAAAATATTGACACAGAATGATGAATATTGAAGTTCTATATTGTTCTCTAAAAGATTCTTCACTCCATTCTGAATAACAAGTATTTCGAATTCAACTTCTTACTGTCTATACGTTCCATCTGGTAATACAGTAGGGAATTTATATTGCGGATCAGTCAATAATCCATATACAGCTGTGTCAGTATTTTGTACTAAGGCATTAGTATTTAAGTCCCATTCTTGAGAAATTTCATTTAATCGGTTTGATTGAGCTCCTAAAATTGAACTCATAGACCAGTACATATATTCAGTAGTCATACAATCATAAGTACAAGTAGCATCATCATAAGTATACCAAGATCCGTTTGGATATGGATTAGGAATAGTAGTAAAGTTTCCTCCTCTAGCAATATCCATAGCGTTACTTAAAGATGTTCCAGCTCCTTCTCCAAAAACTGAAGGGTAGGCACTAGCATAACCTGCATGAGTAATAATATGCCATACTTCTTCTAAAGCGGCATCAAATTGTCCTGTATGACCGTTAGTGTGCCAAACAGGAATTGTTTCGTCATTTCCTAAATCTTGCCCCTCAGCATTATCAGGCATACTAACAGTGTTTTGATCGGATTCTGATTTCCACATAAACATAAAAGCATTGTTTGCTAACATTGCATCTACAACTGCTTGATTATCGATAGTTCCGTCCTCGTTATTATCTAAATATTGCGCCATTAAGTTTGCTGCATGTAATAGTTTAGAGTCATCTACTGTAGCAACTGCATAGATGGGAATACCAAAAACAGTTACTTTTTTACTTAATCCAGAAAATCCAGGATCTGTATTAGTTACAATGGTAAAATTAGGATCCGTACCTGGATTTGTAACTCCAGTAGGTGTTGGAGTTGGAGTCTGCGTTATAACAGAATCATCTTTGGAACATGAGGCACAACTAAATAATGTTACTACCATTATTAAGCTTAATAGTTTAAAATAATTTTTCATTTGAAATGGGTTTTAAAAGTTTATACATTTAAAGAAACGCCGAAAATGAATTTTCCCTATGTTTTTTTGTTTTTTAGAGTCCGACTGCTTCCAAACAGACTTTTTANANGATGTTTTACTCTATAACAGTACTCTTAGCTTCAACAGTAAAGTTTCCTAAAGCAATTGAATTAGTACTTGTATTTGTAATATTACCTAATAAATTAACTGGAGGAGAGGCAAATAATTGACTCGGATCTCCAGATTCACCTCCTTCAAACGCTTCTATTTGCAAACTCTGATTTAAGTAAAATTGATAAGAACTAAAGTTGATATTACTAAACGAAACCCTCACTTCATCATATTCAAAATCAAACTCATCTTCCTCGTCTTCATCTTGGTATTTAAATAAATCGATATCTACTGACGCTTCAGGGTTTCCATTAAAAACAACGTCATTTGATAACGAAGAGTTGTTTGAAACGAACTGACCGTTAAAGTATAATTCAATATTAAACTTATAATAATTAGTGTCATTTGCTGGGTCATTGAAATTTATAGTTGCTATATCATCTGCACTAGCACTTGGTTCAATACTGATAATTGGTACAATAGGTTTTAGTAATTCTTCTTTTGATCTGAAAACTGTACCATCAGCTAATATTATTTCAATCCAATAAAAATGACCAATGACTGTATTTATGCTACTTGTTGAGGTATATACTCCATTAGTAATTGAAAAGCTATCGGTAACTAAACTAGTAGCTCCCGTATTATTTTTAGTATACAATTGTACCATAGCATTGCTAACTGGGTTATGAGTTTCGGAACTATTTAAAGGTACTGATTGTTGAATATTAATAACAACAGGAGTATTGTCAGTACTGATATTTCCATAAATTATTGTTGCTGGTTGATAGGGTACATCAACACTTATTTCCTTAGTACAGCTGAATAATAAGAGTAATAAAACAGCTGATATAGTGGTTTTTATAGTATATCTCATAATATTAAAATTTAAAATTATAGGTAATAAATGGTATTGGCGCACCAATTACAGAGTACTGAAAGGTTTTTAATTGGTTGTTTTTTAGTTTTGAATATACCGAAAAAGCATTTTTGTGTGAATAGACATTATACACTCCAAACACCCAATTCCCACTCCATTTTTTGTTAGGTTTCTTTGTAGGCGTATATGTAAATGAAAGATCTAAACGATGTGTGGCTTTTAACCTAAAAGCATTCCTGTTAGAATAGGTAAAATGTTGATTGCCATTTACCACAAACTTACCAGTGGCATAGGTGGTTGGCCTGCCTGTTTGATACGTAAAAAATCCACCAATACCCCATTTTTTACTTAAAGCATAATTAGTAGTAAGATTAAATATGTGTGGTCTGTCATAATTAGAAGGATAGTATTCACCGTTATTTATGTTTTCAGATTTAAAGTTAGTAATGGTTTTTCTTTTGGTTTCTGAATAGGTGTAATTTACATTTCCTGTAAGTTTACCTATAGTTTTATAGGTCCCTAACTCAATACCATAAGAATATCCATTTGCAGACAATAATTGAGTTTCAAGGTTTTTATTTAAAAACAAATCTGCTCCATTTTTATATTCCACTAAGTTTTTAAAATTTTTAGCATATCCTTCTATTGAAAAATTGTAATTGTTTTCAGGTGTATCGTAGGCGTACCCTACAGAAATTTGATTTACTTCTAATGGTTTCACATGATATCCCGCCGGTTTCCAAATATCAAAAGGAAGGGTAGCGTATGAATTAGAAATTAGATGTATGTACTGGAACATTCTATTGTACCCAAGTTTTATTGCTTTCCGATTATTTAAGTCATATTTAAAAGAAATTCTTGGTTCAAAACCACTATAAGTTTTAGAAAACTGATTGCTTTTGTACTGTTTAGTTCCAGTAATACTACTTACGGTTTGTGGAATGGTAGGGTCATAAAATGAAACTTTATTAGCTCCTAAATTTCCGAACCAGGAGTATCTTACCCCAGCATTCATGGAAAATTTATTCCATTTTTTATTATAAGATATATACGGAGCTAGTTCTAACCCTTTTTCAGTTTGGAATTTTACAGTATTAATCCCCTCAGTTTCATTTCCAGATATTTTAGCAGGAGTGAAACGGTATAGAGTACTATTAAATCCGAATCGAATTTTAGTATCTGCATTTTGATAGTAGGTAAAATCGGGCTTTATAATCCAATTTTCTATAGAAGATTTCCATTTGAAATTACTTGCCGATCCTGCAGGACCTCCACCACTATTTTTAGATGATAATACATAATTGTATTGACTAAAAACACCAGAAACATTCATGAACAATTTGTCAGAGAAAATATGATTCCAACGTAATGTTGTAGTTGCGTTTTTCCATCTAAAATCAATTTCTTCGGATGATTTTTTGGTTTGTGTGCTGTTTGGATCATCACTTTCTACTTCATCCTCAAATTTTAATTTCATCACATCAGCGCCAAAATAACCAGAAACAAATAATTTGTTATTATCATTAATGTTCCATGATAATTTAGCATTCAAATCATAAAAGTATACTTTGTTTTTTTTGAGTGATTTAAATAGCGGGAAAAACAAATCGAAATATGATCTACGTCCGGAAACTAAAAAACTTAGTTTGTCTTTTTTAATTGGTCCTTCTAATGTTAATCTTGAAAACAGAAGCCCAATTCCACCTTCTCCTTTAAATTTTTTAGAATTCCCTTCTCGTTGCCTGATATCTAAAACGGAAGAAGCTCTCCCACCAAATCTGGCAGGAATCCCTCCTTTATAGAGTTGCATATCTTTTATAGCATCGGTATTAAAAATAGAGAAAAACCCCCAAACATGTGATGAATTATAAATAGGTGCCTCATCTAATAGAATTAAATTCTGATCAATATTTCCACCACGGACATTAAAACCAGAAGCTCCTTCACCAACAGTACTTACACCTGGTTGCGTAAGTATAGCTCTAGTAACATCCGGCTCTCCTAACAGTGCAGGTAACTGTTTGATGTCCTTTGGTTTTAAATTGATAGACCCAGCAATTACCTGCTTGGTTTGGCTTTTGGAAGTATTGGTGGTGGTGATAACAACTTCTTCTAGTTCATTATCTGTAGCTGCCAATTCTAGGTTGATTTTCTGATTCGCTTGCAAGTCTATTTCTTGAATAACATCTTGATATCCTAAGTAAGAAATTACAATAGTGTGTTTTCCTTTTGGGAGTGTTAAGGAATAGAATCCGTATTCATTAGTTATGGCGCCTTTACCAGATTCTTTAGAGTAAATTGTAGCTCCAAGTAAGGTTTCTCCTGATGCTTGATCTCCAATCGTGCCACTTATACTATGGTTTTGAGCAAATGAATGACCAAAAAGTAGTAGAAGGGAACTTAATAGTAGGTTTTTCATAGGTTTGATTTTATTGTGTTTATATCTAAAACACACCAATAAGATCTTTCCCTATGAATAAATTGTTAAAAAAGTCCTGCTGCTTCTACTCGGACATTTTTATACTTATTTCGTACTGCTTAGGCGTCATACCTTCAAGCTTTTTAAAAGTACTGTAAAAGGTTGATTTTGAAGAGAAACCTGACTCATGAGCTAATCCTAACAAGCTTAATTGTGCAGCTTTTGGTGATTGGATTAGTTGTTTAAACTCAGCAACTCTAAAGGAATTGATAAGTTGATAAAAACTAGTTTTAGTGTTGATTATTCTTGACAATTCTTTCTCTTTGATCTCTAAATCAATAGCTAAGGTTCTTAAGTTTAAACCGGGATTTGTGTATAGTTTTTTAGCAATGATTTCTTCTTTAATTTTAGTGAGTTCTAATTCATCTTTTTCATTGAATACAGAATTTTCTGAAGGATCAATATTCACCTCCTCTACAACTTCAGGAGTACTAATTTCTTTATATAGTGTTTGATTAAAAATTTCTGGCTGTGCCATTCCTTTATAGCCAATCCAATAAATTAATGTACAGGTTGCAATTGTAGAAATTAAGGCAAATATTTCAGGTAATTCCTGATTAAATAATCCAACTATATCTTCAGTTATCCAAAGCAAGTAAAACCCTAAATAGATGTATAAAATGGTTTTTATCCATGATAAGGTTTTTAGCTCCAATTCCGAGTAATAGTTTAGTACATTTTTTTGATGTTTAAATAACATATTGAAAATATATAGTATGATTGAAATATTGAAGATGTAGTCGATCATTTGAAGCAATAAAAAATAAAACTCTCCAATTATAGCGGGAATTAAAATGGTTAGAACAAGCCCAATAACCAATAATATCCAGGACTTTTTAAGGATGCAACCATAAATATTATATTGTACATAAAATAGTAAAAACACTAGACTTGGTAGGCTAACTAACGATGATATTTCAATTGAAAAAGTATTGTAATCTGTTATAGTAGCACAAAAAACTTGAAAAACTTCTAGCCCTAAACTGAACAGAAACAATCCCAAATAAACATTAGCTTTAGGTGATTTAAACAAAAAAAGCAACCCTAATACAAAGGCGGTTGTAAACGCTAGTAAATCAAAAATTTGAAAAAGCTCTAAGGTGATTTGCATGTATGAAGGATAAAATTGATGTTCTCGATGCAAGCATACGAGGTATAGGTTTAACAATATTGATTTTCAACCAAGGAAAGCCTTGGGAATTAATCCCACTAGTGGGATTAAAGTTTATAAATTTAAGAAAATGAACTGATAAAGGTTAAAAAAGAAACACTATTTTAGCAACCATATCGTTGTAAGATAACCATACTGAACTATCATGATTTTAAAATATATAAAAATAAGTTTCTTTTTTTTAGCAGCAATAGCTTCTGCTCAAGAAGAAATAACCGATACAACTTCAATAAAAAATAAAGTAGTCGATAGTGTAAAAACACAGTTAAACATTGTAATAAAGGATACATTACAAGTTAAGAGAGATACGATACTAACAATTAAGGATAGTATTATTACCAAAAAGGTTGCTAGTGCACTTAAGTTAAATGATACCATTAAAAAAGATTCTTTACAACTAGCTTTTTTGAAATTAAAAAGCGCTATTAAAGAGAGGCCAGATTATGATTATGCAAGTAAAGTGGATAGTTTATGGTTAAAAGAATTGTATAGTAATGATTTGTATGATTCAATCCATCATATTAGAAAAAATGTAACTGCAGATACGATATACTACCCAGAATTATCTAAAGACACCTTAATAGCTCGTTTAAAACGATTGAACGATAGGACTCCTTTTAATATAGAGTACAACCCTATTTTAGAAAGTGTTATCAAACGTTTTTTAAAGAATCGCCAGCATACTTTAGAGCGATTAATGGCTTTAAGTACGTATTACTTCCCTCATTTCGAAAAAGAGTTAGATGCACACAACATGCCGTTGGAATTAAAATACTTGGCTATTGTTGAATCTGCTTTAAATCCAAGAGCAAAGTCTAGGGTAGGTGCAACAGGCTTATGGCAGTTTATGTATGCAACAGGAAAAGAACATGGTTTAAATGTAAATTCATATGTTGATGAACGTAGTGATTTAGACAAATCTACTAAAGCGGCATGTGAGTACTTAACTCGTGTATACAATCGATTTAAAGATTGGGATTTAGCCTTGGCATCTTATAACTCAGGTCCAGGAAATGTATCGAAAGCGATCCGTCGTTCAGGAGGGAATAAAAACTATTGGAATATCCGTTCGTTTTTACCTCGAGAAACGGCAGGTTATGTACCTATTTTTCAAGCCACCATGTATGTGTTTGAATTTGCGAAGGAACATAATTTAAGACCACAAATGCCAAAATATCAATATTTTGAAGTGGATACTATTCGTGTAAAAAAGAAAATTTCTTTAAAACATGTTTCTGAATTATTAGGCATAAAGATGGAGGATCTTCAGTTTATGAATCCTTCATACAAATTAGATATTATCCCAGTTATAAAAGGAGAAAACTACGTATTGCGATTGCCTAAAACACATATCGGGAAATTTGTAACTCATGAGGAAGCTATTTATGCATATGCCGATAAAGATTTTAATAAACGAGAAAAGCCGTTACCTGAATTAGTAAAAACATCAAATAGAATTAGATATAGAGTTCGTTCAGGAGATTTTTTAGGTAAAATAGCTAAAAGGTATGGCGTAAGAGTAGGCTCCATAAAACGATGGAATGGTTTGCGATCAAATAGCTTAAAGATTGGACAGCGTTTAATTATTTATCCAAGGTATCCACAAAAAGTGGTGTCTAAAAAAGCGATAAAAAAATCATCTAAGAAGTCCTCTTCAAAAATGAAGACAGTAGGAAGTTATAAGGTAAAACAAGGAGATACGTTGTATGGTATTGCTAAAAAATATTCAGGAGTATCTGCCGATAATATTAAAACACATAATAACTTATCTAACTCAGGCTTAAAACCAGGAATGATTTTAAAAATACCAAAAGGTTAAGCCTTGTAAATTGTCACTTGGAGTACAGTTTGGAAGTCATTTAATTTGGTGTGACACCCTTCCAAAACACGTTAATTCTAGTGGGTTTTTGATAAAAAAGCAGCTTGTCCTCAACTTGGTTTGGGTATCCGGGAACACTATTTTTAGTAAATTTATTTCAAATAATTGTTTTGGTATAAAGTTTGAGAGTATAAATAGAAAATAAATCAACACAGAAACATGTCATATAAAAGCATTCTTATCCTAGGACTTTCGTTATTTCTTTTTTCATGTAAAGAAGATACTAAAAAAGAGAAACGTTATTTACCTTCATCAGGAGGAACAACTAATATATTAACTATTGTGTCTGACGATCCTTTATGGAATGGAGCTGTAGGAGACGTTACGAGAGCTATTTTTGCAGCACCAGTTTATGGTTTACCTCAAGAGGAACCTATTTTCACGTTAAAGCAAATGAAACCTAAAGCGTTTCATGATTTTGTTAAAAAAAGCAGAACATTTGTAGAGTTAAAGAAAGGTGCTCCTAAAGGAATTAAATTTGTAAAGGACGTATATGCCACACCTCAATTAGGGATTGTAATTTCAGGAAAAAATAATGAAGAATTAATAAGTGTTTTAAAAGAAAACGCCACATTAATGACTGATAAAATTAAATTGGTTGAGGTTACTCATAAAGTTAAAGAAATGGCAAAAAACCGATTGGATATTAAGGCGGTTTCGGACGCATTTGGGATAGACTTAACAGTATTGTTTAGTTATAGAGTAGCGAAGAAAACGGATAATTTTGTATGGCTACGTAAAGAGATTAAAAATGGCGACATGAATTTAATGATTTATGAAGTGCCTTACGGAACAATTAAAAACGATAGTTTAGCAATTAATAATATTGTGAAATTACGTGATTCAATTGGAAAAGCACATATACCTGGTCCAGTTAAAAATTCCTATATGATAACAGAAAAACACTTTTCTCCATACTTAGGAACAACAATAATAAATGGTAAAACTGCTTTAGAAACTCGAGGAGTTTGGGATGTGAAAAATGATTATATGGCAGGACCATTTATCAACTATATTTTTGACGACAAAAAAAACAACCGTCAATTGGTATTAGAAGGGTTTACTTACGCGCCTCAAATAGCTAAAAGAGATTATATGTTTGAATTGGAATCAATAATCAGATCTATTAAAATAAAATAGATTTAATGTGTTAATTCAGCATTTTGAGATCCTTTTAAAAGATGTGTTAAGTTCATCATCATATTTTTTTCTAATACATCATATTCACCATCACACATGAATAACAATTCAATTTCATAAAGAAGTAAGTCTACTTCATTATTATTGAATTTATGTTTATTAGTGTATGCTAAAATTTTTTGTAAACTCTGATAGTCATTATCTTTAGTTAATTCCTTCAAAATATTGTCATAAATGTTATTATTCACTTTTGAGAGAATTAAATCCTTTTCTTCATCATCAAAAAAATAATCAGCATGTGCAGAATATAATAAGGTGTAAGCTAAAAATTCATCATTTGTCCAATGTTGTGCAGGTTGTTCCATAAAATGTAAATTAAGAATTTAAAAAATTGGAAGTAAAGTCAGGGAGAGAGCAAGTTACTGATTTTTAATGAGATACAAAAGAGGTTTGGAAGTAAAAAAATAAAATTAAGTAGACATGCTTTCAGGTTTTAAGTCACAAATCACCCTGCTAAAGCTAATTTTATAGTATTTACTGGTAAAATTGGCACAGGTAAATGAACATGACAATTTAAAAAATGTCAAAACAGGAAGTATATAGAAGTAAGATCCATTAATACTACAGCTTCATTACAAGGAATAGATTATTCAGCTGATTTAAAATTATGGGAAATACTATTTTTATGCCGTAACGATTACGGACACGTCTTTTTTAGAAATCAAAATCACCAATAAGTAACAGATACAATCGGAATATTCGATCATCAAAAAAAGGCAAAAGCGGTCAAAGGCGTTACCCACGCATTATTTAAGTTTGAATAATTTTTAAATTTTAATGTGTTAATTCAGTCTTACTTTTGTTTTTTAAAAGATTAGATAGATTCATCATCATATTTTTTTCTAAAATGTCGTAGTCGCCATCACACATAAACAATAGTTTAATGTCATATAATAAGCGATCGACTCTATCATTACTGTACTTGTGTTCTTGTGTGTACGCTAAAATTTTCTGTAAACTCTGGTAATCATTGTCTTTCGATAATTCCCGAAGAATATTTTCATAAATAGCGTAATCAACTTTTGAGAGAATTAAGTCTTTTTCCTCATTATCAAAAAAGTAATCTACATGTGCTGAATACAATAGCGTATATGCTAAAAATTCATCATTGGTCCAATGTTGTATAGACTGTTTCATAGGGGTGTAATTTAAAGGTTTGGATAGTACTAAGTTACTGATTTTTAATGAAATAATAAAAATATTTGCACTTAAAAAATATTTTAAAACATATAAAAAGCCTCATCAATTAGACAAGGCTTTTTATATTATAATAATAGTAAAATTAGTTAATTAAACGTGTTTTCCTTTTTCCCAACCGTGTTTTCCTAAGTATTGATTTCCTGATTCAATAGCACCTTCCTCAATAGAAGTTCCCATAGAATCATTCCATCTGTTTAAGTACCCAAATAAAGAAATTACTCCAAGCATCTCAACAATATCACCTTCATCCCAATATTTATGGAGTTCATTCTGAATAGATTCATCTACAGCATTAGGAACAATTGAAGCAGCCAATGAAAAATCTAAGGCGGCACGTTCAGCAGCTGAAAAAGCAGGGTGGGTTTTATATTCCCAAATATTATCTAATTGTTCTTGTTCTGCACCGTAACGTTCAGCAGCTCTAATGGCATGTGCCTGACAGTATCTACAACCAGTAGCGTTACTTGAAACCCATGCAATCATTCGTTTTAAAGCCGAAGTAACTTTACCTTCATTTGCCATTACCGCTTTATTCAAGTTGATAAAAGCTTTTGAAATAGCTGGTCTTCGTTGCATTGTCAATACTGAATTAGGACAAAAGCCTAAGGTTTCATTAAAAAAAGCAGCTAACTCTTGAGTTTCCGAGTCGTGATCGGCAGATAATGGCGTTACTAAAGGCATGTATGTTGTTTTTAAGTTAAATTATAATGTCATTCTCGCGTAGACGGGAATCTGGTTGACTAAAATACATTTTCTATTTGTATTTTGAATTCGAGTACAGTCTTTAATTATAGAGATTCCTTACATTTACACATACAGTTTTTAAAAAATAATTTAATGGATAAGAATATAGTAAAAACCTATTGGAAAGGTGATATGACTTTTGATGCAACTAATCCTGGAGGAAATTTAGTTATGGATGCTTCAAAAGAAATAGGAGGGAACGATAATGGATTGCGCCCAAAAGCAATGATGTTAGCTTCTTTGGCTGGTTGTTCAGGGATTGATATTGCTATGTTGGTAAAGAAAATGAAGGTAGAAATAGATACTTTTGATATTGAAATTGAGGCAGAATTAACTGAAGAGCATCCTAGATTTTATCATAAAGTTCATTGCGTGTATAATTTTTACGGGACTGATTTAAACGAAAAGAAAATTCAAAAAATCATTGATTTATCAGTGGATAAATACTGCGGTGTGATGGAAATGTTTCGTCAGTTTGCAGAAGTTACCATTGCGGTTAAATATCATAACTCATAATTCCATTATGGACTTTCAACTTTATTTTTGATGCAATATACTTTTATTTATAGGCATAGATTATACGTCACTTCGAGTGAATTTCTGTAATGATAATGGAAGAAATTAGTATCGAGAAGTCTTAAATTTATAATTCAATAATATGTCAGCAGAAAATTATTTAGCACTCAATAAAGAGTCTTGGAATAAGAGAACCGCACATCATGTAACATCTGATTTCTATGCAATGGATGCTTTTAAAGCAGGGAAATCCTCTTTAATGAATATTGAGTTAGGGTTACTAGGAGATGTAAAGGGAAAGCGTATTTTACATTTACAATGTCATTTTGGTCAAGATAGTTTGTCACTAACAAGAATGGGCGCAAAAGTAACCGGTATTGATTTGTCTGACAAGTCCATTGAAACTGCAAAGGAGTTAAATACAGAATTGAACTTAGATGCAGCGTTTATCGTTTCAGATGTATATGACCTACCTAATAATTTACAAGGTGAGTTTGATATTGTATATACTTCATATGGAACCATTGGTTGGTTGCCGGATATGAATAAATGGGCAAGCGTAATTAATCATTTCTTAAAACCTGATGGGAAGTTTGTATTTGTAGAATTTCACCCTAATGTGTGGATGTATGATGATGATTTTACCCATGTGAAATACAACTATTTTAAAGGCGATGCGATTGTAGAAGAAGAGGAAGGGACCTATGCGGATAAAGAAGCAGATGTCAAGTTTAAAGACGTAAGTTGGAATCACGGATTGAGTGAAGTAATATCTGGTTTATTAAATAACGGCTTAACTATAAGTGATTTCAAAGAGTATAATTATTCTCCTTATGATTGCTTTGCACATACTGAAAAAATAGCAGATCGTAAATATCAAATAAAAGCATTTGGAAATAAAATGCCGCTTTGTTATTCTATTGTTGCGAGTAAGTAAAGTTCTCGATACAAAATATTGTTTCCATTTCATTACAACTATGATTTCACTCGAACTGACGGTGTTTATTATAATTATAAGAGAGAAGTTTAAAAGTAGTATCAATCGTCAGTTTGGGTGGTTTTCATAGAGTAAGGAAGAATCCCGATAGCTATCAGGAGTATCGAGAAGTGATGTTTATGTTTGTCAATTATTACTATAATAGAAAGTTTTAAATTATCACTAATCGTCAGTTCGAGTGATTTATTCGTAGAGAAACGGAGAATAAATTGTATCGAGAACTAGTAAGGTAACTATATGAAACAATCCTATGTATACATATTAAAATGTTCTGATAACACATATTACACTGGTATTACTTCAAATATTAAAAATCGAATAATTGAACATCAGTCAGGATTTCATAAGGAGAGTTATACTTATAAAAGAAGGCCCGTTGAGTTAGTTTATTATGCAGAATTCACGAATATTGAATTAGCTATTGAACAAGAAAAGCAAACTCATTATTAATTAAAGCCAAAAAAGAAGCTTTAATTAATAATGAGTTTGAAAAATTACCGAACTTAGCTAAGAAGAAGTTTTAGTTAGAGTTCTCGATACAAAATATAGTTTTCATTGCATTACACCTATATTTCACTCGAACTGACGTGATAATAAGTGTATTCAAGATTTTTTTTAAATAATAATAAACACCGTCAGTTCGAGTGGTTTTCGTAGAGTAACGAAGAAAATTGTATCGAGAACAGGCACATTAAATAACACTATGCGTTGGACCATAAAACCAAAACCAGATTCGAATAAAACAGCTCATTTACAAGAAGTATTAGGCGTAAATGAAATTATTGCTACGCTTTTGGTGCAACGTGGTATTGAAACATTTGAGCAAGCAAAAGCATTTTTCAGACCTTCGTTAACGGAATTACATGACCCATTCTTAATGAAAGATATGGATAAAGCAGTAGCGCGAATAGAACATGCAATTGCTACTAATGAAAACATCATGGTTTTTGGTGATTATGATGTTGATGGTACCACTGCGGTTTCCTTAGTAGCATCCTATTTAAAAACCTATTATGATAATGTAGCTACTTATATCCCGGATCGTTATGCAGAAGGGTATGGGGTTTCCTATATGGGGATTGATTATGCATCAGACAATGATATCACATTAATTATAGCATTGGATTGTGGTATAAAAGCGCTAGATAAAGTGACTTATGCCAAGGATAAAGGAATAGATTTTATTATTTGTGACCATCACCGTCCAGGAAAGGAATTGCCAAATGCAGTTGCTGTTTTAGACCCTAAACGAAGTGATTGTACCTATCCGTATGATGAATTAAGTGGTTGCGGGGTTGGATTTAAACTCATACAAGCACTTGGGGTAAACAGAAACGAAACTATTGATGATTTTATTCCGTATTTGGATTTGGTAGCCACCAGTATTGCAGCTGATATTGTACCGATAACAGGGGAGAACAGAATTTTAGCACATTACGGACTTAGAGTTATCAATGAAAGTCCACGTCCAGGAATAAGAGCATTTACACAAAATGCAAAAAAGAAGGAGTTATCCATCACAGATGTGGTGTTTCAAATAGCACCCAAAATCAATGCAGCAGGACGTATCAAACATGGTATTCATGCCGTGAGTTTATTGTCGGAATTAGACTATACCACGGCAATACAGTATGCTGCTGAAATTGAGACATATAATACCGAACGAAAAGAGTTAGACAAGCAAATTACTAAAGAAGCTCTACAACAAATTAAGGTAAATAAGGAAGAAGAGGGGTTTACCTCTGTGGTATATGACCCAACTTGGCATAAAGGAGTTATTGGTATTGTGGCTTCTAGATTGATAGAAAACTACTACCGACCTACTTTAGTATTTACAAAAAGTGGCGATAAATTAGCAGCTTCAGCACGTTCTATAAAAGGTTTTGATGTATACAATGCCTTAGAGCAATGTTCTGAATATATCGAGCAATTTGGAGGACATATGTATGCTGCTGGGTTGACATTACTACCTGAGAATTATGATAAATTTAAAGCGAAGTTTGAAGAGGTAGTTTCAAGTACAATCGATAAGCGATTGTTAACTCCAGAAATTTCCATCGATTTAAAAATATCCTTACATGACCTTGATGATAAATTAATGAGGGTATTAAAGCAAATTGGTCCGTTTGGTCCTCAAAATATGCATCCGATTTTTATGTCAGAAAACATGCAGGATACTGGTTATGGTAAATGTGTGGGAGAAGACGACAAACATTTGAGATTTACAGCTAAAGAAGCGAATTCAAATGCTATCGTGGGTATTGGTTTTGGTTTAGGAGATAAACTGAGTAGCATTACCAATAAAAAATCATTCAGCACTGCTTATGTATTAGATGAAAACGAATGGCAAGGAAATGTGAGTTTGCAGTTGATGGTGAAGGATATTAAATAAAGGTTGTCGAAGTTTTATTAATTTTCAGACAACCTTATTCAATTATTTTTATTAAAGTTTAATTTCAATTTTTACAGTAATATCTTCCCATACTTTTTGTTGATGATATTCTCCGCAAACTGTTGCTAACTCATCATAAGCATTTTGCCAGTTGAAAAAGTTCATATCTGGTACTGACCCATTTAAAATTAATTTACCTGCCTCTATAGTTACATCAAATTCTACTTCCTGCTCTAGACCATTCATCGTAAAGGAAATTAACGCATTTTGTTCCGTATAACTATTTACAACACCAACAATATCAGATGAGAAAAATGAAAAGAAGTATGCTGTGTTTTGAGTTTTTTCCTCATTACCTCCTACATTGACAGAGGATGTATTTACTGTTACAGTTGCATTTTCAAGAATATCTATCGGATTTGAGTAATTATCATTAAGTTGATAATCGATGTCATCAAAAGTACCACTAACAGGAGTTCTGTTGTTAAAGTCAGGGTATTTATATGCGGTCCACGTAACAGCAAACGCTTCCGTTTCAACATTATTTAAGGCATTGTAAAAATCTTCAAAAACTAATTTTTCTTCAAAAGTTAGTTCTGAAGAGTCCTCGGGAGGCATTGTTGTATTTGAAGTTGAATAAATACGTGCCATCATTTCACTAATAGCCGATTTAGTTTTTTCAAAAGTATCATACCTGTTTGTTCCTTCAAGATGATAATCATGACAAGAAATACACTTATTACCAATAATAGTTTTTAGTCTTGAATTGTATTCTATTTTTGCAGCAGAGTCATTACGAACATATAATTCCTCAGTACTTTCAGAAGTACAATTAATAAATAATAAGCATAAAATAGGTAGCAGAAAAAAAGTAATTATTTTATTAAATGACATCTTGTTAAACTTATTTCATTAAACATTTCATCAAAACCACTATAAACCCCTTTTATGGTTATATGGTCTCCTATCTTCATGGTTTTAGTAGTGTTTTTTAATTCACATTTCACTCCATTATTCAAAACAACTATAATGCTTTTTTCGCTTTCTTCAACTAAAGTTACATTTCCTGATATTTCAATAACTTTATCTAGTAAGTCATTAGAGGTGATTTTATTAGCGTTAAATTTATTAATAAGTGTATTTGCTACATAACTAATATCTGAATCACTATCAAGGATATTCTTGTGAGGTTTGTTATAAAGATATGTTCCGTATAATAACACAGCCAATAACAAAGAAGCTACTATAATTAGTATTTTATTTTTCATGATCTTTTATAGTTTGTTTCAATTGAAACAGCTACATCTGGAGATATTTTATCTTTCACTAAAGATGGTATTTCAATATTATATTCCTCTAAATTTAATTTGAAAGTTGAAAGGAAAGAAATAGAATTATCATCATTTATTTTTATGTCTGCAATTACTGTTAGTGGTTTTGTTACTCCATGAAAATTCATATTTCCTCTAATAATAACACCTTTGTAAGTGTTTGGGGTTTTAAAATTTATCTCATTTGTGAAGCTACCCTTGAACTTAGCTGCAGGATATTTATCAGAGTTTACATATTTTTCATTAAAATGATCTTCCATTAAAGCTTTTTCAAACTTAAATGATTTCAATAATACGTTAAATGCAATTACTTTTTTATCAACTAATAAAATACTTGCGGCTTGATTATTCTCCGCTGAAAAGGTTTCTATAGCTGTTTCAGATTGAAAGATTACTTTCCCTGTTCTTGTGGTTAATTTCTCTTGGGCTATTCCAATGTTTATTGCTAAAAATGAAATAAGAAATAAAGTTGTTTTCTTCATAATATAAATTTTATGTTAATTAATATTGGTTATAAACTAAATTCTCTTAAAATACTAAAGCCAAAGTTAATGTCTCTATTAAAGAAATCACCACTTTGGTTTATAGCAAATTTTCCAGGGTGTAAAGCAAATGCATCAGTAAAAAACAGCTGAAATACATGTCCTCCTGTTTCAATATCTAATCCAATTGAAAAGGAGTTTTTCTTTACATCATAGCTATCAAAAGTTGGTAAGGCATAAAAGTATTCAAGGTTAACTGACATTGATCTAGAAAACAAATAGCGGCCACCCATACCTATTGTATATATATTATTAGGCTCATTACTATTATCAGTTAAATTTCGGTGTATCCATGTAGGTGATAGTAATAGAGAAAGTTTCTTATTAAATTTTCTGCTTACAAGCACTTGATTCACGTAGTCTAAACGTCCGCTAAAATATTCATCTCTTTCTTTAGGGGTATATTTTCTTGATTTGTAATCAATACCTCCAAAATATGATAAGGACAATGGAAATGTTTTCTCACCATCTCTTTGACGGTATAGGCTTAATTTAACGCTTCCAGAATATGTTTTATCTGGTTTGTTTGACCGAGCCAAGCCTAATTGGATATAGTCATTTAGCCCATATTCAAAACTCATATGCATGTTATTGATATGATCCATACCAAAAAAATTATCAATTCCTTTTATTTTTCCAAACACATGAGAAATTCTCATATGCAATTGTTTTGCTTTAACACGTTCAGTTGATTGCCCTAACATAAGTCTTGACGACTTAAATGTTGCATTTACTTCACTCTCTGCTTTTATGGTTAGGTTGTCAAGTTCTCCAAATAAGTCCTCTTCTTCTTGTGAAAATAGAATTATAGGGGTAAGATAAATAAGGAGTAATATTTTTTTCATTTCTTTTTAATTCAATAGTATAAATGAAAATGAGTAGTAAAAGCAATAAGTCGATTAATACCCAAAATTATTTTAAGCTAGCAAACATAATAAAAAATATTAACATTAGTTAACGTCGTTCGTAAATTTAACAACCAAGTGCGAGTTTCTAATTTGAATTAATAATAGACCAAAATACAATTATCTTTATTTAGAATAATTAAAAATAAAGAATATATTTGTACAACAAAAATGTACAGATGCAAGACATATCAAGAATTTATCACAATAGCATAGGGATTTCTTTTCAATGGAAAAGAGATATTCAAAATGGGAATACTGATATCATACAATTGGTATTTAGAAATACAGGTTTTTATTTAACGTATGCCGAAATAAAAGAATTTGAGAATAAAGTAAAAGTAGCGTATCAATTAAAGCAGTGCGAAGGTTGTACTCATAAAAATGAATGCAATACTTATTTACTGCAAACACCGTCTGAAAAGGTAGATTTATCAGTGAACTCTGAAGAGCTCGAATTAATTACCGATTTGATAAAAGGAACCTTGTTTCAGATGGAATTAGATGTGTATCTGAAAGGCGTTGGTTTGAATTAATATGTTGTACTTTAAAAAGGGTATCTTCACTTCTTAAAACTAACTTATTATGAAAAAAGGACTCTATCTTTTGATTTTTATCATGGGGATAATTTCATGTCAAAAGGATGATTTTGAATCAACAATAATTCCAAATACAGACGTGTCACTTGCTGATGATGCTACTTTTATAGAAAATTTCGGAGCTAGTACTACAAGTAATTTTATTGGTAGAATAGTAAATGAAACCGGAGGAGCGTTAAAAGATGTTCAAATTACCATAGGTAATAACATTACAAATACGGATCATAATGGTGTATTTGTATTAAACAACGCTAGTGTATATGAAAAATTCGCATATATAAAAGCTAGTAAAAACGGATATATAAACGGATCAAGAGCTGTAGTTACTTCTTCAATTGGTGCTAATGACATTCAAATTACTTTATTAAAGAAAAACACGATAGCTACAGTAAGTTCAGGGGCTGCCTCAGAAGTTTCTTTACCTAACGGATCAAAAGTAGCTTTTCAAGGAGGTTTTATTGATTCAAACGGAAATACTTATACAGGTCAAGTAGAGGTTTCAATGCATTATCTACAGCCCAATCAAGAAACTACGTTTTCACAAATGCCTGGGATGTTATTTGCACAGGATGTAAGTAACAATGCTAGAAGTTTGGAAACTTATGGAATGTTAGGTGTAAACTTATATTCACCAAGTGGAGAACAATTAAATATAGCAGAAACTTCACCTGCAAGTTTAACTTTTCCTGTTGATATAAGTACACCAAATGCTCCAGAAACTATTGCATTATGGCATTTTGATGAAACAGTTGGGTACTGGAAAGAACAAGGACAAGCTATAAAAATAGGAAATAAATATGTAGCAGAAGTTACACACTTTTCATGGTGGAATTGTGATTTACCGTTAGATTATGTTAATGTATGTTTTACAATAAATACAGCTTCTGGAAATACTATAGCAAATAATAAAATTGAGATAATACGTAATTTAACTAACCAAGTTATTTTTTCTGGGTATACAAATGACAATGGTGAAGAGTGTGGCTTATTTCCTGCTAATGAACAAGTAACGATTAATGTACTGTCACTGTCTGATTGTAATAACACGGTAATACACTCTCAAACGATAGGGCCATTCTCATCAGATACTTCGGTTTTAATAACAACACCTAATTTACCCTCAGATACTTTAAATACTAATATTATCGGTAGTTTTACAAGTTGTTCAGGAACACCAATAACTAATGGTTATGTGTTTGTTTTTAGTGAAAATGATTATATGTTTTCTGAATCAATTCAAATTCCTATTGAAAACGGAACCATAAATTATTCTTTTTCTTATTGTAATGGCGATAATTATAAAATTATAGTGTTTGATTTAGATGATATTCAATCTAGTACATTGGAGGTGCTAAACTTGAATGCAAATACAACTAATTTCGGAACCTTAAGCACCTGCGAACAAATTGGAGGAACATATGTAGGGAGTGTTACTCTAGAAACTCAAGAAGAGGTTGATAATTTTGGATTATTTGGGTTTGAAAGAATACATGGGGGATTAAGGATTGGACCATCAGCAACTTCTACTTCAATTCAAAGTTTACAATCTTTGCAAAGTTTAACTGATGTAACAGGCACTCTTATTATAATAGAAAACGGCTCATTAAATTCTTTAAATGGCTTAAATAATATAATAAGTTCAGAAAATTTAGGTATTATAAACAATGACTCTTTACTTTCCTTTCAAGGGTTAAATAACTTCACCTATTGTCAATTTGAGCTTATAATAGGGCAGAATGATTTATTAGAATCCTTATCTGGTTTAGAAAACCTAAATACTGTATATTCTTTTATTTCTTTGGAAGACAATCCAAGCTTATCTGATTTTTGCGGGTTGACTAATTTATTTACTAGTGGGAGTGTAGGGTGGCCCCCGACTATTCATTCAAACCTATATAACCCAACCGTACAAGATATTATAGATG
>JABSPO010000002.1 GCA_013214625.1 Flavobacteriaceae bacterium | reverse complement strand
TGCACTCCTGATTGCACAAAAGCTGACTGTGCTAAATGCATCGCCAAAACAGCTGAGTGTAAAGCAAAATGCGCAGCTAAAAAATTAGCAGCAAAATCTTGCAAACCAGGATGTGAAAAAGCGTGTTGTGCTAAAAAAAGCACTTGTGAAGCAGGTTGCACAAAACCATGTTGCGCAAAGAAAGAAATTAAAGCATGTAAACCAGGATGCGTAAAAGCATGTTGTAGTCCAAAAGCTTAGTTCTAACTAACTCAATAAATTGAGTTGACCAAAAAAAGAGCGTCTATTTACTAAAAATAGACGCTCTTTTTATTTGCTTATATTTCGTGTTTATACTGTCACTGGCTTTTCACTAATATTTCTTGACACTTTAAACTTCTGCATAAAGGTTAGCGATAATATTACAGAAGAACTCACTCCTTCAATAGCTAATATCAATAATAATATTTCAGGCCCACCTGTTCCTGCTAAATAACTCATTAACATCTCTGCAAATGGAGGCTCAATATGAAATAAATATATCCCCATAAAAAGCACAAAAACAAACGTGGCTATAACTCCTGTTAGAATTCCCGTTCCAAAACCTGAAAAATATTCAAAATCATCTTTCTCTAAGTCTTTCTTCTTTTTAATCACCGCATAAATCCCATAAGCAACTATAACACCGTTTAAAACTCTTAACCAATGATTGTCATGTAACCCTATAAGCCTGATTAATAAAAAATAAGCAATCAGCGCTGCTGCAATTAACAATCCGTATTTAACATAAAGTGCATTTGATTCCATATTTATAAAGTATTGATTATCAGTATTAATTTACGAAAAAATAATGACATTTACCAAAACACTTAATTATTTAACATCAATTCTGTTTAATAAAAACACTAAAGACAACAAAAAAACCAGTGCATTGCACTGGTTTTTTTGTTCTTATTACTTATAATTTTTAAGTTATTACCCTTCACAACTTACGCAATCTTTCTTTTGCTTAAATTTCTGAGCGGCATTCATACTGTGTTGATAATACATTGATTTGATTCCTAATTTCCAAGCGGTCATATATAAATTATTCAAGTCTTTTGTTGGCATATCAGGATGTACCATTACATTTATAGACTGTCCTTGATCAATATGATTTTGTCTGTTTGCAGCTTGATATATAACCGTTAGTTGATCTATTTCTGGATATGTTTTAAATACATCTCTTTCATTGTCAGTAAGGAAATCTAAATGCTGTACAGATCCATCATAATCACGGATACTTCTCCATACTTCTGGGGTATTTTGACCTTTCTCTTCCAATAACTCAACTAAAAACGGGTTTTTAATTGTTGTTTTTATCTTCGCAATATCCTTGACATAACTGTTAGACCAAATTGGCTCAATCCCTTGAGATACTTGCCCTAAGATAAACGCTGAAGATGTTGTTGGAGCTACTGCATTTAAAGTTGTATTTCTACGTCCATACCCTTTTAACACTTCAGGTTCACCATATAATTTTGCCATCTCTTCAGAGGCTTTATATGATTTCTCTTTTATAGTCTTGAAAATTTCAGAGTTTAAATTAAATGCTTCTTGACTATCAAAAGGCA
Source organism: Flavobacteriaceae bacterium (assembly GCA_013214625.1). Lineage (GTDB taxonomy): Bacteria > Bacteroidota > Bacteroidia > Flavobacteriales > Flavobacteriaceae. The sequence goes on along the minus strand of JABSPO010000002.1, from coordinate 96,814 downwards.
ACATTTTTGATTGCAATAATGAATGCCATCCTAAAGCTCCTAAACCTAAAGCTCTATTTTCTTTTGCGAAAGTATATGCTTTTTCCATAAAGGTAAACGTAAGTTTATCATCACGTTCATCAGAATCTCTAAACGCTTCTAGCTTAGTAATAAACTCTTCCATTACAGCATCTAAAAAATATGCTAACGTTTCTACTGCATCAGTATCTTTCCACTTGTCATAGTGCAATAAATTTATTGAAGACAAACAGCATACAAATGACCATCGTTCATTTGACGGCAACATGATTTCTGTGCAAAGATTACTTGCATAAATTTCCATGTTTTTATCTTTATATACGTCAGCTGCATTGTTATTAACGTTATCTCTGAATAAGATATACGGGTACCCAACTTCAGATCTGGATTGTAATACTTTTGCCCAAATGGTTCTTTTTGCAATATCACCATCTCTCATTTCCTCCATCCACTTGTCACTCACTGTAACACCATGTGTCAACTCTTGTATAGGATTTCCTTCAGAACCAATTTCTAAAAACTCCATAACATCTGGATGATCGATAGGTAAATATGGTGCAAAACGACCTCTTCTTACAGAACCTTGACTAACCACATCAACCATTTTTTCAAACAATTGCATAATGTGAACCGCTCCTGAAGATTTCCCGTTGTTTTTAACTGGCGCTCCTCTATGACGTAATTTACCAAAATAACCAGATGTTCCTCCTCCTAATTTTGACATCATACCTACTTCAGACTGAGTAAATAGAATATCCCCCATGTCATCTGCAATATGTGAACCAAAACAACTAATTGGCAATCCTCTTCGTTTACCAAAGTTTGACCAAATTGGTGATGCCAAAGAGTAATACCCTTCCGCCATATAACCGTAGAACTTGTCAGCAAAACCATCCTTTTTCAAGATTTTTTCTGCGTGTTCTGCTATCTCTCTAATTCTTTCCTCTGGAGTTGCACCATCAGTAAGGTATCCTGATTCTAAAAACTTACGACTATTTTCTGTCAACCATTTAATTTCTGGTTGACGAGTTGCTTTTTCAGCTTGTAAAGCTGCTTTTCTTGCTTCTACCAATTTATCTTGTTCAGTTAATGTTTGGCTTTGATTCTGGCTGGTTAGTACGTCTTTTCTCATAATTTAAAATAGGTCGTCACTGGTTATACTTTTACTTCTTTTGGTGTATGCGATAGATCTTTTTACGAAGAAATCTCCGTGTTTAGTCCCAATAATCTCATCGTCAAACCATTCTGTTTCTGCTAACAATACTTCATCTACATCAAAAACCTTTCCGATATTGATGCTTTCTAATGAATTATTAAATCGGTTTTTTATGAATTCATTAATTACTGCTTTTGGCAAGAAGTCTAATTCTCCTTCTTCAAAAATCCAATCAATAATTTTACTTTCAGATTCATATGCTTCTCTACATAAATCCTGAGTTAACAATTCGTATTCTTTATTAAACCAAGATGGGTTTTCTGCTTTTATAATTTTAATAACATCTATACCAAAATCTCCGTGTATTTGCTCTTCTTTTGAAGTTGCTTCTACTACATTAGAGATTCCTTTAAGCACATTTTTATGCTTGTTAAAAGCCATAATTATTAAAAACTGAGAAAACAACGATACGTGTTCTATAAATAAAGAAAACAGTAATATTGATTCAGCAAACTCTTTATTATCTTCACTTTTAGCATTCTTCACAGCGGTTTCTAAATAATGAACTCGCCTCATAATTACAGGTTTCTTTTTTAAGTTTTTAAACTCGTTATTCAACCCTAATATTTCTAGCAAATGAGAATACGCATCATGATGACGCACTTCACTTTCTGCAAATGTTGCGCCTACAGATCCAATTTCTGGTTTTGGCATTTTATTATAAATGTCGCCCCAAAAAGTTTTAACAGCTACTTCTATTTGAGAAATGGCCAACATCGTGTTTTTTATAGCGCCACGTTCAGCGTTATTTAAACCTGTTTTAAAATCCTGAATATCACTAGTGTAATTAAACTCCGTATGTATCCAATAGGAGTGTCTGATCGCATCTACATACTCATTAAGTTGTGGATACTCATATGGCTTTAAGTTAATTCGTTTCTCAAAAATATTCGTCTCTCTGTTTCTCGCTTGCTCATTTCTATATAAAATATAAGCTTTTGCTACATCAGGAAAGGTACTATGCATTAATGAATCTTCAACAATATCCTGAACTTGCTCTACTGTTGGAATATAATTAACATGATTATTCTTTCTCTCTAAAAGTGATTTTAATACATTTTGAGAAATCATTTCTGCATCAACCCTGGTTCCATTACCAACGGATATCATTGCTTTTTCTATTGCATTTGTGATTTTGTTTAAAACAAACTCACTCGTTTCATAATCTCTTTTTATTATCTGTATAATTTCCATAGTTATTTCACTAAAAAAGTCTAACGGTTAATGAACAATATGACATATATCATTCAAAATTTATTTAAACCTAAAATTAAGGTTATACTATTCTTTTTTTAATTTGGGGGTTGAAAAGCTTTTTAATATTCTATACTACAAAAAGATTTGAACTTTCTCACATTGTATAAACACAGAATCTAATTTACCTTCCGGTTATACAAATATTCGAAATTGTATTTAATAATAACGGAAAAAACACCAAAGTTTTTCAACAAGTTTTTAACAAAGTTGATAACACCTTGTGTTTATTGATGTTAACAAGCGACAAAAGACAAACAACTCTATAACAACTGTTTAAGAGCGCAGTTCGTCGATGACAAGTGATAAAACAAGGTGTTTTAAAACCTTTAACAATAATTATTTTGTGTGGTTTTCGGCTACTTTTTCTAATTCAGCATACCAGTTTTCTCCAAACTTTCGGATCAGCGGTTCTTTTAAAAATTTATATGTAGGCACTTTTAACTCTGCACCTAAAGTACATGCGTCGTCACAAATTGACCAACTGTGATAATTCACGGCCGAAAAAGAACTATAATTCTGTACTCTTATAGGATATAGGTGACACGATATTGGCTTCTTCCAATCAACCTCGCCAGCAATATGCGCTGCCTCAATACCACACAATGCAGTTTTATCTTCTCTAAAAACCACATACGCACATTCAGCATTATTTACTAAAGGAGTTTCTAGCTCCCCTAAATTAGTAGTGACAGAAGTTCCTTGCTGCTCAATTGCCTCAATTCCTTCTTTCCTTAAAAACGGCTTTACTTTTTGGTAAATTTCTTTTAGTATCGCAACCTCATCTTTATCTAAAGGAGCCCCTGCTTCTCCAGAAATACAACATTCACCTTTACACGCAGTTAAATTACACACAAAGTCTTTTTCAATAACATCCTCAGAAACAATGGTTTTTCCTATTTGAAACATCTCAACATCCTCTTTTTAGTATCTTTACACCACAAAAGTAATTCTTTTAGTCGTTTTATATGGCTTCAATTAATATTAAAGTATAATTTTGCACAAAAATTTTTCCCTATGAATATAGATATTCTTGAAATCGCAAAAGCAAGTATGATATTATTTGCTGTTATTGATATTGTTGGCTCTCTTCCAATAGTTGTTAAGCTTAAAGCAAATTCCGGAGGAGAAATAGAAAGCGGAAAAGCTTCCTTGGTTGCCGGAAGTATCATGATCTTATTTCTTTTTCTTGGAGAAAAAATACTAGAATTCATAGGTATAGACGCCGCTTCTTTTGGTATAGCAGGTTCATTTATTCTGTTTTTTATGGCATTAGAAATGGTATTAGGAATAAATCTTTTTAAGCAGGATGAAAACACAGCAAGCACTGCTTCAATTGTTCCACTTGCCTTTCCTATGATTGCAGGAGCAGGTAGTATGACATCAATCTTATCTCTTAGAGCTGAATACGAATCAGTAAACATTGCTATTGCCATAGTACTAAACATCGCTTTTGTATTTTTAGTATTGAAAATGAGTGGTTGGTTTGAACGTAAATTAGGTAAAAGTGGTATTGCTATAATCGAAAAAGTATTTGGAATTATATTATTAGCAATTGCTGTAAAATTATTTACCTCAGGAGTAAAAAGCATCTTTTATTAAACAACGTATTATAACATGAAAAAAGTAAGTATTATATTAGGGCTAGTTGCCGTAGGATTAATCATTTTTAACATCACAAAATTAGATTTCGACAATCTTTTTCAAGGAGAAAGCACTATTGTTTTTATTGAAATTATTGCTGCATTAATTGCAATAGTAATTTTAGCCATATTTAATATTTCTAAACGTATTGAAAAAAAGATAGGGTAAGCTCAATTAGAGACAAAAGAAACAAGAATAAAGACCTCGGATTTTTAACACGCTAAAAACATCATTTACACTCTAAATTTGACTTCTAACGTTTCCTTTTTTTTGTTCTAAATAGAAAACACAAATAACACAATTTACATGTTTGACACATTAATTATCGGTGGTGGTGCCGCAGGAATGTCCTGCGCTTTAATTATTGGCTCTGCATTAAACAAACCTTTTGCTGAAGGTAAAAAAGCGGGACTAATTGCGCATCAAAAAACGTCACATTTACAAAAAGCTTTATTCAATAACGCCCTTGGTTTGACTCCTGGAACTTTGGGAGACGATATTCTTGAAAGCGGGATAAACCAACTTTCTGATTTATATCCTGAACTTATTCAAATTGAAAATGAAAAAGTTTGTGAAATAAAAGACAATACCACTTTCTTTGAAATCATCACCAATAAGCAAACTTACACCACAAAAACAATCGTTATTGCTACAGGTTACACAAAACCATTTACCATAAAAGGTTTAGAGGAACACCTTATCCCCCACCAAATGGCGAAGCCAGAAAAGAACAGAGTACAATTAAAAAACACCCTTCACTTGGTAAAACCTAACATGTATGTTGCAGGTACTTTGGCCGGGTGGAGGAGTCAATTTGCTATTGCTTGCGGTAGTGGCGCTCAAGTAGCAACTGACATCCTAACTTTATGGAATAATGGGGAGCATACTAAGGTTCATGATAAAAAGCAAACATCATCTTAACACAAACACAACATCATAAAGTTAAAGAGTTTAATAAATTTGAGCTTATCAAAGACCTATAAAACCCGATTATAATTGCACTACGACAAGCTCAGTGTGACTTTCAATTCAACATAGACTTCCGTTAACAAGCCTAGAAAAAAGCGCGAACAATCAATAACTTTTTATTCTGAAAAACCTAGGGAAGCACTAAAAACCAACTGGCGGGAATTAAAAAAACCGAGCTCTTCAGCTCGGTTCTTAATCAGTGGTTTTACTTAATACGAAAAAAAACTTTTTCTTATATGCCTCAAATATAACAATATATCTTTAACACATGTTAATTTTTTTGATTTTTTTACAACTTTATTTTAGAAGCAATTCTTTTACTTTTTGAATCATCATATCATCCTCGTCTTTTATTTGATACGCTAAATTATCATCAAACAATTGCGAGGCTATTTCAGCTTTTATAGCGCGTTTAATTTGCTCGTCATAATCAGACACATTAATTGTCCATTTCCTTCTTACGAACACATGAACGTGCTCTATAAATTCTGAAACATTATCTTCAGAAACATCATGCTCTTCAAGCAACTCTCTTTTAGTTAAATTATTATAATACTTCCTATCTTTCTCTAACATTAAAAACACAAAATTACTAATCAGATTAGAATTTATTGCATAATGCACTTTTTCGTATTCGTCATTCGCGTCAATTGGCACAAAAACATCTGGTATAATTCCACCACCACCGTAAACAACTTTTCCTTTTGGTGTTATAAATTTTAAAGAATCTGCTACCTCAATTCTTGTGGAGTCTGTTAGTTCTCCTGAGATGTATCTTTTTCTATATTCGTCATAATAATCTTGATTATTTTTTGAAGTATACGGCTTTTGAATCGACCTCCCTGTTGGGGTATAATATCTTGATACTGTTAAACGAACAGCACTTCCATCACCTAATTGCATTTCTCGTTGCACCAAACCTTTACCGAATGATCGCCTCCCTACAATTGTTCCTTTATCATTATCCTGTAACGCCCCAGCTACAATCTCACTTGCAGATGCTGACTCTTCATCTATTAATACAAAAACATCTCCTTTTTCAAAATCTCCTTTTTTAGTAGCAAAAAACTTATGCACTTCTCCTTTCTTGTTTTTTGTAAACAATATTAATTTATCATCTTCTAAAAACTCATCAACTATTTGTTGTGCTCTATCTAAAAAACCTCCTGGATTACCTCTCAAGTCTAAAACAAGACTCGTCATTCCGCTAGATTTTAGTTTTTTTAACGCAACCTTAAACTCCCTGTACGTTGTTTCTGCAAAACGATTTATTTTAATATACCCTAAGCCACTATCAACCATATAAGCAATCGGAACACTTTTTATAGGAACCAACCCACGTGTAACAATAATAGAAAACTGCCTATCTTCTGATGTTCTATATATTGTTAACGCTACCTTAGAATCTATTTCGCCTTTAAGTTTTTTAATTACTTTTTCATTAGTTATCCCAGCCCCATATAGCGTATCTTTATCTGCTATTAAAATTTTATCTCCTGCAGCAATCCCTGCCTTTTCACTCGGACCACCAGCAATCGTTTTTATCACAGATATCGTATCTTTTTTTACATAGAACGATACTCCAATACCTACAAACTCACCATTCATCGATTCAGTAACTGCAGATAATTTTTTCTTTGGAATATAAACAGAATGCGGATCAAGACTCCCTAGTATCTCATTTACCGCCACATCAACAATACTATCCGTATTTACATCGTCGACATATTCATTATCAATATAATCAATTAGCTTACTTAGCTTTTGCTTTTTAGAAGACGCTACAAATAAATCAGCTCCTGTATTAAAATGAAACAAGCCACCTCCCCAAAAGCCAATAGCTAAAGTTAATCCTATAATTAATGGTAGATATTTCTTTTTATACGTCATAGTAATTTATTTCTGAAAAATATTTTTTAATTCTCAACTTTAATGGCATCATCCTCTAATTGGATTACTTCAATACCAGCTTTTTCTAAAAATTTAATTCCGGAATTGTCTTTATACCCCTCTTTATACACTACTCTTTTAATCCCAGCTTGATGTACTAATTTACTACATTCTCTACACGGTGATAATGTTATGTATAAGGTAGCTCCTTCACACGATTGTGTTGAAGCTGCTACTTTTAAAATTGCATTCGCCTCAGCATGTAACACATACCATTTGGTATATCCCTCCTCATCTTCACAATAATTATCAAATCCGGTTGGAGAACCATTATATCCATCAGAAATAATCATTCTATCTTTTACAATAATCGCCCCTACCTGCCTCCTTTTGCAGTGGGATAATTTTCCCCACTCACTAGCCATCCTTATATAAGCCTTATCATATCGCAATTTTTTTATTTCTGACATATGTACTAAACTACTCATTAATCAATATTATTTGTTTAAGGTTATGTTAAAATCATCGAGATAATAACATTGGTATTACTATCCCTAAAGTTATTGATGACAATACCAATACCCAATCTTTTTTTGAAATATTCAATATATTTTGCGCAACACTACTTAATACCAACACTGCAATGACCACAAGTACCTGAGCTAACTCTACTCCGAGTGCAAATTCTATTAATGGGATAAACTTATAATCCGTATTCCCTACAATCATTTTAAAATAATTAGAAAAACCCAATCCATGAATAACACCAAAAAGTAAGGTGATAAAAAACATCATCCCAATTTTGGTGTTATGAATTATTTTACCTGATGTAATTATATTAAATAATGCTGTTACCGCAATTGTAACTGGAATTACAAATTCTACCAAATCACTATTCACTGAAACTAGTTTATAGCTTGATAGAATCAATGCTACCGAATGCCCAATAGTAAAAACCGTTACCAAAAATAATACTTTCTTCCAATTTGAAAACAAATATGGAACTGCTAAAACAACCAAGAACAACACATGATCATACCCATTTATATCCAACACATGAGTTAATCCTAATTCAAAAAAAAGTTTTAGTTGTTCCATTATCCTATTTTATATTTAATACCAATTAAATTTCAAAATACAATATTAAATCGTTTCATTTAGACTTATTTATCACTTAAAAACATAACCGCAACTAATCCCGATAGCTATCGGGAATGCTTTTGTTTTTAAACTCAACTAAATCTAAAATAATTCAATTTACTCATGAGCATCTTGAAATTTAATTGGCATTAAATTCAACATGAGTATCTTTAGTTGTTAAATTTTATAGTCATTTCGATCTTAGGAAAAACCACACAAAAAGCTCAACTACAATATTTCTAAAATAAGCTGTAAAATAATGCGATTTGTCACTCCGCTGCACTCCATTTCGAAATCACATTTTTCATAAAACCCATAACTTCCGGAAAAGAATCTCTTTCTCTCTTACAACACAAAACTACATATAAAAAAGCGACCTATAAGATCGCTTTTATCCTATTTTATTCATCCTGAAAATTAGTTATTATTCCTAGATAAGTAACGACCAATAAAATACACTAATGTTGATAACGCTCCTATTGCAGAAACTAAATAGGTTCTTGCAGCCCATTTTAAAGCATCTTTTGCGCCAGCATGTTCTTCCCTTGTCAACATGTTTTTATTTTCCAACCAAGCCAATGCTCTATTGCTCGCGTCATACTCAACCGGTAAAGTAATTATACTAAATGCAGCCATCACCCCATATATAGCAATTCCTGCAAGCATAACTATTTGTCCCATTGCAGAACTAAATGACAACGCAATTCCTCCCATAATTACCCATTGCGATAAACCTGAGGCTACATTTACTACTGGTACTATTTTTGAGCGCATTGTCAACCATGAATATGCCGTAGCATGTTGTACCGCATGACCACATTCATGTGCTGCAACAGCCGCCGCCGAGGCATTTCGTTGATTATACACTACCTCACTTAAATTAACTGTTTTATTTATTGGATTATAATGATCGGTAAGTTGTCCCGGAGTAGAGATTACTTTTACATCAAAAACACCGTGGTCTTTTAGCATTTTTTCTGCTATTTCCGCACCAGTCATCCCATTTTTTAAATAAATTTTGGAATACTTCTTAAATTTACTTTGTAATTTTTTGCTTACTAATGAACTTAGTAACGCTATTGCTCCCGCAATAATATAATATCCAATCATAATTTTTTCCCTTTTGTAAATTAAACCAAATAAACCTCAAAATATCAAGTGAAAAGAGTTTACCCAATCGAGTTAAGCACACGCCTTTTTCACTTTACCATCATTAAAAAAATCAAATCGTAGCTATGCTCTTTTTTGGATTTTTGCCTTACTAAAATAAAAAAATAATTCTACTTATCTGTCCAGTATCCTGAAATCAATTTGATATTACAAAAGTTTAAGGACAAAAATCTAGCCAATATGCTTCAATACCTTTTCGCTGATAGGCTAATTGTTACTTTCTTAAGACAAACTCACTACCATCAAAAAGTTTTAAGTAAAACTTAATTTATTGCCAAGTTGAGCTTGTCGAAATCTATAAATGGTTAGCTTCCATAAGACTTCGACATCACAATAGCTATCGGGGTTTGACATATGTTTTTATAAGGAGGAATTAAGTTTTTTACTTTTAAAACGAACAAAACTCTGCTATATAACGAATTCATCTAACGTTTATCAATAAAATCAACGAACTTTCGGATTGTAGTGATACTAGTTGAAGAAACTAATCTTTCCACTCTACACTTTCCATCAATACCTTAATATCTTTTTTAAGATAATGTACAGCCGGAAAAATAGAATCGTAATTAGGTTTTGTATTGAAATAAGCCGCTCCTCTTAAGAAGTGCTTTTTGTTATCTGTAATGTAAAACTGTACTGGAGATGCCGCATTACCCTCTATTACATATACCATTCCGTATCTATTATGAGTTTTATCTTCTGTAGGATAAGTCTCAATACTTTCTGCTTTTTGAGCATGAGATAGCGTTAAGTTTTGAGCTTCTTTTAATGACTTAGTCAACAACTCTTCATCAACAGCTATGTACGTGATATGTATCTTCCCATTTAATCGCGGATAACTAATATTCATTCCACAATAATTACCACCACCTCTTGGTTTTTCAATCTCAGTAATGGCATTGACATCAAAAGTAAACGGACAATCAGATAAATACTTTTTATAAACAGCTTCAGGGTATTCTAATTTTAAAAACCCTTTTGGCTTTGGCGTAGGGTCTTCTTTACACGATCCTAAAATCAATGTTACAAAAACCGATACTATAATTATTAATTGTTTGATATAAGTACGTGTGTTTAATTTCTATTTTTAACAAGAGTCACGATGTGACTAGAATGATGATTTAAATTGCTCTAAGAAACGAACATCATTTTCATAAAACATTCTAATATCACCAATTTGATGTAACAACATCGCAATACGCTCGATCCCTACTCCAAATGCAAATCCTGAATACTCTTTAGGATCGATACCACAATTGATTAATACGTTAGGATCTACCATTCCGCACCCACCAATTTCTAACCAACCGGTTCCTTTTGTTATTCTGTAATCTGTTTCTGTTTTTAATCCCCAGTAAATATCTACTTCAGCACTTGGCTCAGTAAATGGAAAATATGACGGACGTAAACGTATTTTAGACTTTCCGAACATTTCTTTTGTGAAATACAATAAGGTCTGTTTTAAATCTGCAAACGAAACATCTTTATCAATATACAATCCTTCAACTTGATGAAATATACAATGAGATCTAGACGAAATAGCTTCATTTCTAAACACTCTACCCGGAGATATTGTACGAATAGGTGGTTTATTATTTTCCATGTAACGAACCTGAACAGAACTAGTATGTGTTCTTAATAAAATATCAGGATTTGTTTGTATGAAAAATGTATCCTGCATATCTCTTGCTGGATGATATTCTGGTAAATTTAATGCTGTAAAATTATGCCAGTCATCTTCGATTTCTGGTCCTTCAGAAACATTGAACCCAATGTTTGAAAAGATTTCAATAATTTGATTTTTTACTAAAGAAACTGGATGTCTTGACCCTATTGAAATAGGCTCAGCTGGACGAGATAAATCACCATAACCTCCTTTTATCTCTTCTTTAGCTTCAAGCTCTTCTTTTAAGGTGTTAACTTTATCTTGGGCTGTAGTTTTTAGCTTGTTTATAGCTTGACCAAATTCTTTTTTCTGATCATTAGCTACGTTTTTAAATTCAGCAAAAAAATCGTTCAACACTCCTTTTTTACCTAAGTATTTAATTCTAAAGGCTTCTACTTCTTCCTTTGTCTGCGCTTTAAACCCTTCAGCTTCCCCAATAATTTCCTTAATCTTATCTATCATTCTGCTCGTTTTTGCGAAATGCAAATTTACAATTAAAAATTCTTTATGCTATTACTTCTTTTTCTAAAAAATACCCCACAATAGCCTCTTTCATTAAAACAGTTTGCTCTCCTGCTTTTAGCACAGGCAACTCCTCCAGTATTTTGTAATGTGGCCATCCATCATCGTCAAAAAATTCAAATTCATAATACCCGTAAGGCTCTAACAACCTACAAATAGCAATATGAATTAAATCTACTTTATCGTCTTTTTTAAATTTCCTATCTAATTGCCCTAACTCCTGAACTCCAATTAGGTAAATGATACTATCCAAATCAAGAGGGTCACCATCAGCAAATTGATCAGACAACACCTTAACTACATTATCCCAACGCTCTTTTAATTCCACATCTCTTGCCATATCATCAAATAATTAAGTTGCAAAAATAAGGAGATTTTAGCAACTTTTTTCATTTCTAATAATTTTTTAACCTGACCAGATAAAAGACTAGAATTCTTCAACAATAATCAATACGAAGATTAATCACCTCCACCATACCCACTTTAATCTGATAATCTTATACTCATAAACTTTGCTTTTATGACCAAATATTAAGCACTGAAGACATTTTTATAAGAATTTACAAGATTATTTTTCATTTTTGAAAGCACTACAAACAGGTAGAAATACGCTGTTTTGCTTAGTTATTTAAAACTATTTTTGAAATACACCAATATTCTTGCTAAAAAACCAAAAACACCAATACAAATGAAAAAACAAACTTTAAAATTCGGAATACTACTTACAACTCTAGTCATCATTACGAGTTCCTGTAAGCAAAAAGAAAAATACACCCCTGCTACCGAAGATGAGAATTCAGAAGCTATTACTGAAGCTGTCACCCCCATAAACTCTAAACTTCCCGCAGATGTTTTACCTTCCTGTATGATTAATCAAGCTGATTTCAATCATTGGTTTAAAACTGGTCAGGTTACTATAAACGGGGTCGTAAACCCCGCAAACAGTGTTACTTTTGAACACGAAAATAACTGTGATTTCTACAAGTGGTCGGAGCAGATGTTTCTTTGGACAACATCTCCTTTTAATGAAAAAACATATAATGACGAAGCTATTATACAAAACAGAAAAGTTGTTCTAGAGTCTCCCGAATTCTATACAGTTACTCCTAAAGTTAATGGGTCAAGAACTTTAATCCCTCATGAAACAGGAAAGCTACTTCGTGCAACTACTAGTCTACAAAAAAGAGACTCCCGTATAGATACAGAAGAAGGACAAGCTACCGGTGACGCATTAATGTCGCAACATGGAGCTCTTTTATACTACATCACTTTTGTTAACGATGTATATGCTCAATTTTTAACTGGAGCAAGTGACAATGCATTTCCAGATAACGAATTCCCTACCACACAATCTCAATTAGATGCAATTAAAGCATATACCTTAAGAAACAACATCTCTTTAAAAAGCCCTAATACACTAGCTATGGAGATTAAAACTTCATGGGTAGAAGTTAACCCTCTAAGTGATTTTAGCAACCATGTTATTATCGAAGCTGAAGTACCTACATACAACAAAACTAGCGACACGCTATGGACTCCGACAGGAAAGCATATTCCAAAAAAGTTAGCCATGATAGGCATGCATGTTGTTGGAAGTGCCGCAGGACACCCAGAAATGATATGGGCTACATTTGAACATAAAAACAATGCTCCTAATTTATCGTATCAATACCTGAACAATCAACACCAAAAAATAACAGTAAACGCTGATACCGGGAATAATTGGTTATTAAACAATAATAGTGCTAGCACAACTTATAATCAGTCACACATGAAATATAATAACGATAATATAAAAGCCACCCCTAATCATACAATAAGCGGTAGTAACACCAAAATGGTCAATGCGTTTGGAGTTGCATATACCGGTATACCAAACCCTGAAAACAGCTCCCCTGCTGCCTCTAACAGTCAAGTAATCTCAATTAACAATAGTGTGCTTGGAAAATTAATTGATGGAGACATTCGTAAAAACTATGTTTTTATTGGTGCCACTTGGACAAATAACGGTGTAGCTCCTACCGGAAAAAGTTATTCTGAAGACAAAACAGATGGTTCCGCTATTGGAACTAGCCAATTAGCTAATAGCACGATGGAAACTTATGCTCAGTACGGTACAAATTCTTTTCCAGGTAATAACGCAAGTTGTTTTGCTTGCCACAATAACTACCCAAGCAAAACTTCTACTGGCTTAGAACCTTCAGATTTAAGTCATATTTATCAGTATATTAAACCATTAACTGAAGAGTAAACTTAATACTCAGAAAAGAGTCTTTTACAGTTTAAGGTTAAGGAATATACAAAAACCACCGTGTAAGCGCGGTGGTTTTTTTTATACGCTATGAACTCGAAAACTACTACTCCGGCAAAGTCAATTTCAATTGCTTTATCCTCTTACTACCTAACGACTCTACCGTAAAGACATACCCTTGAAAGGTTATTTTTTCATCCTTTTTAGGAAACCCTCCAGAAATCTCTAACACAAAACCTGCTATTGTTTCTGCTTCTCCTTTATTCTCTTCAAACAATTCTTCATCAATATCTACAACTCTGTAGATATCTTTTAAAGACGTTTTTCCTTCAAACACATAATTATGATCGTCTAATTTTGAATACACAAGACTCTCATCATCAAATTCGTCATTAATATCCCCGATAATTTCTTCTACGATATCTTCTAGTGTAACCACTCCAGAAGTACCACCATATTCGTCAACAACAATTGCTAAATGCACTTTTTTCTCTTGAAATTCTTTTAACAAATCATCTAATTTTTTATTCTCAGGAACAAAAAAAGGTTCGCGAATCAACTCTTGCCATTTCACATCCTTTTTTTCTAAATACGGAAGTAAATCTTTTACATACAACATCCCTACAATCTTATCCAAAGTCTCTTCGTAAACAGGAATTCTAGAATAACCTGCCTTAATAATTAGTTGAAGAACTTCAGAAAATGATGTTGCCGAATTCAAGGCAAAAATATCTACTCTTGAACGCATCACCTGTTTCGTATCCGTATTCCCGAATGACACTATCCCGTCTAATATTTTTTGCTCTCCGTCTGTTGTCTCGTCAGCTGTTAATTCTAATACTTGCGACAGCTGATTGATACTAATTTCTGATTTAGTTTTTGTAAGTTTGTTTTCTAAAAAAGTGGTTCCTGCCTGCATAGGCGCACTAAACATTACCAATATTTTCTTCAAAAAAAGTAAAGGCTTTGCCATAAATCCTGAAAATTTCTCATTATTCCTACTCGCATACACTTTGGGCAATATTTCGCCAAAAAGCAATATTAAAAAAGTAACTAATACTATTTTAAAAAAGAAAGAAAGGCTCAACTTAAAGAAATACAAATCAACTACAACATCTATTTTATCAAAATACGGGTCAAAAGCATGTGCAAACAACAATACTGTAGCAATATTAATAAAATTATTTGCCACTAATATTGTCGCTAATAACCGTTTCGGATTACTTAATAATTTTGCTACTAGCTTTTGGTTTTTAAATGTTTTGGATTCTGTGTCGAGCTGCACTTGATTCAATGAAAAAAACGCTACTTCCGAGCCCGAAATCAAGGCTGAAAAAACTAATAAAACTACTAGAGCTACAATACTTATTACTGAGCTGTTATTGAATGATAAAATAAAAAACGGAATACTGGGGTCCAATTATATGTGTTATTTAGTTAAATAATCTATTACACTAATAATAGTTAGATGCAATAGTAAAAAAAGTGTTATTTTAATTTAAATTAGTCCGACTGCTTAGTTAAAATGGCAAATCATCATTCTCATCCGCAGCTGGTTGCTGTGGCTGTTGTGGTGTAACAACCGCTCCTTGACCTGTATTTGAAACCTGTTGCTGCCCTGATCCTCCGTCAGATTTTGGGGATAGAAACGTAAAGTCTTGCACTTGAATTTCAGTAGAATACCTAGTAGTCCCATCCTCTGCCTGCCATTGCCTTGATTTTATACGTCCTTCAACATATATTTTATCTCCTTTTTTAAGGTATTTCTCACAAATTTCAGCAGCTTTATTACGCACTACAATGTTATGCCATTCCGTGTTAGTAACACGTTCACCAGTTTGCTTACTCGTGTAAGTTTCACTTGTGGCAATCGGAAATCTACCTACGCAATTACCCCCTTCAAAATAATGCATTTTAACATCATCTCCTAAATTACCAATTAACATTACTTTATTTAAAGTGCTCATAAGTTTTACCTATTTAATCCCAGCAGTGGGTTTAATTCCCCGTCCAGATGGCTATCGGAATGCCTCGAACGAAAAAAGTTATTTGTTAATCCATACCTCGTGTACTTACACCGAAGATATAGATCTATATCAAAAATAGTGAAATTTTAATTCATTTAAAACGAGAACTCATTAATAAAGTTCGCAATCAAAACAGGAACAGGATATTTTTCTATTTCTGAAAAGGAAACTTTCGGTTCCATGAGCTTATCAGTGGTTGCAATCCAAAACCTTGTATAGATATGTTGATGCGATAATTTATGTACAATTTCTTTTTCATTATACATACTTAGCTCAAAAGAAGTATCTAAAACAGCTAATTTATGAATTTCATTCTTCAACTCTTTAATTCCAATTACCCCCATAGTTTCTACTAAAGGAAACTCATATAAATTAGCCCAGATCCCTTTCTCTGCTCTTTTGTTTAAAATTGTAAAACCATTATCAGCTATAGGAACAATGTAATTGAAATACCTTTTTTTTACTTTTATCTTTTTAAGCTTTACTGGCAACTCGCCAACTTGATTGTTTTTCAAAGCAACACAACTCCTATTATAGATACACGATTCACAAAGCGGTTTTTTTGGCGCGCAATGTCTAGCGCCAAACTCCATAATTGCCTGATTATGCGTATCAGGATTATTTACATCAAGTAACTGCTGTGATAACTCAGCAAATACCTTTACTCCAGCAGGACTATTTATTGGCGTATCTATACCGTATAACCTAGCCAATACTCTAAACACATTCCCATCCAACACAGCTTTAGGTTCTTTATAACAAATGGAAGCTATTGCACTTGCAGTATAATCACCAACTCCCTTTAATTTTTTTAAATCATTATAATTATCAGGAAAGACACCTTTTAGCTCATATGAAACATACTTAGCTGTTGCATGTAAATTTCGTGCTCGTGAGTAATAACCAAGCCCTTGCCATAACTTTAAAACTTCTTCTTCAGAGGCTTCAGCTAAACCTATTACTGACGGAAAAGCGCTCACAAATTTTAAATAATAAGGCAATCCTTGCGCAACACGAGTCTGCTGCAACATGATTTCAGACAACCATATTTTATAGGGATCCACAGTATTTCGCCAAGGCAAATCACGCTTGTTTTTTAAGTACCACGATACTAGCTGATTAGAGAAGTTTTTCATTTTAAAATATATTTGGCTAAATTAATTTTTTATCTGGTTAAATTTTAATCAATTAGCATTCTTGTTTGGAATATTAATTAGTATATTTGCACACCTAAAATTTAACAAAAGGACTTAATAAATTTAATAGAAATGACAAAAGCAGATATCGTAACTAAAATCTCAGAAAAGTTAGGAATAGAAAAAGGTGATGTACAAGCAACTGTTGAATCTTTTATGAACGAGGTGAAAAACTCATTAGAAAGTGGTGACAATGTTTACTTAAGAGGTTTTGGAAGTTTTATCATTAAAACTAGAGCTGAAAAAACTGGGAGAAATATCTCTAAAAATACTACAATTAAAATACCTGCACACAACATTCCTGCATTTAAGCCAGCTAAAGTGTTTTTAGAAGGTGTGAAAACAAATGTAGAAGTAAAATAAAAACGAATTATTAATCTAAAAAATTTCAAGTTATGCCAAGTGGTAAGAAAAGAAAAAGACATAAAGTAGCTACGCATAAGCGTAAAAAGCGTAGAAGAGCTAACCGTCACAAGAAAAAGTAGTTTTTAAAACTACTTTTTCTTTTTTAAGCAAGTAGTTAATTTGTAGACATTTTAACTACAGTAAAAAAGAGTACCATCTATACTAATTACGGTATGGATTAAATTAATTAAAGAGTGAACAAAGAATTAATTATCAGATCCAGTTCCTCAAAAGTTGATTTTGCCTTATTAAATGATGGAAAATTAATCGAATTACACAAAGAAGAAAATAGTGAAAACCAATTTAATGTAGGAGACATATTTCTTGCTAAAATTAGAAAAACTATGCCTGGTCTTAATGCGGCTTTTGTAAATGTTGGCTATGAAAAAGATGGCTTTTTACATTATCACGATCTAGGACCAAAAGTACCTTCTTTACTGAAATTCGTAAAAAGTGTAAGCACCGGTAAATTAAAAGATTTTAATCTGGATAATTTTCCGTTTGAGAATGAAATTGATAAAGACGGAAGCATCAATGATGCTTTAAAGTCAAATCAATCAATTCTCGTACAAATTGTAAAAGAACCTATTTCTACAAAAGGACCTCGATTAAGTTCAGAATTATCAATTGCTGGACGTTTTATCGTTTTAGTTCCTTTTTCTGACCGTGTTTCTATCTCTCAAAAAATTGAAGATAAAGCCGAAAAAAGTCGATTAAAGAAATTAGTTCATAGCATTAAACCGAAAGGATTTGGTGTTATCGTTCGTACAGTAGCGGAAGGCAAAAAAGTAGCCGAACTGGACAAAGACATGCAAAATTTGTTATCCAAATGGACAGCAATGTGCAAAAAACTTCATAAAGCAGAACTACCCTCAACAGTATTAAGCGAAATGAACAAAACATCTTCTATTTTAAGGGATTTGTTTAACGATTCATTTTCCGCTATACATGTTGATGATAAAGCGCTTTATGGACAAATTAAAGAGACGGTGCGACGTATTGCACCAAAGAAAGAATCAATCGTTAAGTTACATCAATCTGACGTCCCTATTTTTGAAAAACACGGGGTTGAACGCCAGATTAAAACATCGTTTGGTCAAACAGTTTCCTCTAGTAAAGGAACATATTTAGTTATTGAACATACCGAAGCGTTACATGTAATAGATGTAAACAGTGGTAACAGATCTAATAAATCTAAAAGCCAAGAAGGTACAGCTCTAGAAGTTAATATTATTGCAGCAACAGAAGTTGCAAGACAATTAAGACTTAGAGACATGGGAGGAATTATTGTAGTCGACTTTATTGACATGTCAAGTCCTGAAAACAGAAAACAATTGTTTCAGCATTTGAAAGATCAAATGGCAACCGATAAAGCTAAACATAAGATATTACCCCCGAGTAAATTTGGGTTAATACAGATAACTAGACAACGTGTTAGACCAGAAGTAAAAATCAAAACATTAGAGAAAAACCCTAATGACAAAAATGGAGCAGAAGTTGAAGCTCCAATTGTATTGATACAGAAAATAACTTCTGAACTTGACAGAATATTAAGTAAAGGACCTAAAAAAGTAGTACTACACGTGCACCCTTTTATAGCTGCCTTTTTAACACAAGGATTTCCATCAATCCGTTCTAAATGGTTTTTAGAACATAAAAAATGGATTAAAATATTACCTAGAGATGCTTACACATATCTAGAATATCATTTTTATGATGATAAAGGAAAAAAAATTAGATAGTAAAAAACCAGCGCAATGCGCTGGTTTTTTACTATCTATGCTTAAGTGATATTAACTACCTCCTTCTATTAATATATTATCATAATAAAAATACTCATCCACAGCCCAAGTACTTGAAGTAATTCTAATACGTAATGTTGTACCACTCAATCCTGAAACCGAAATCCGTCCTGTTGGAAAGGTTCCATTTTGAGGGTTTGGCGCAACTAAAGTATGATCTGCAGTACCGTTTCCACCTTAATTTGAATATTCCACATTTACATAATCGTTAGTATTGTTTGTGTTATCCGTATTATGAGATGCTGGATCACACTATAAGGCTCCTGCCGTATCTGTATCAACAGAAAAACAAACCGTTACATGTCCTCTTTACAACTATTTGCATCGTTAACGTAAACTGGCCCGTCTGTGTTATTTAATTCAAACTGACAGCCTGTATTAATATAGGCATAATCATTATCTTCATTACCAGTATTTGCCATACTATCATAAATCATTCATGTAACTCCCCAGGATAATCACCTGAATTAGTTCTTTTATCACGACCTGTATTAAAAGTGATACTGGAAAATATTATAGATATATTCCAGTATCACAGGTTGTTATATTACAATTAACACCTCACCAAGTGGTTTGTAGTGCATCATAAATATCCCTACACCATTTTACTGATTCCGAATCACTCACAAAAACCATTAAACTATCATCGTAGCAGAAACAGGAATCAAAATCCTTTCTGCAAACTTACCACTGGAGGCACAAAACAACCATGTGTCCTCGATCCATTTAAGGACTCTAAACGCAAGACGGATGATGAACTTGGAGAAGTTATATTAATACCAACTTGAGCTGAAACTATGCCACAAAAGAATAGTAGCAAAAAAGCTGTTTTTTTTCATATTATTGGGATAAGTATTTTAGTATAACCGAGACGAATATACTACTTTTAAATTTTTTTACAAAAATATAAATATCAAGTAGTTACAGAGTATATAACAACCTCTGCATCCATTAATTTTAAGTTTAATATAAAGAGATTATTAATTAGAAAATTCGCATTAAAAGATTACTTCGTTTATCATAGTCCTAAACTACATACACTTAATACTCCTCCATACATCTTGTTTTGCATCATAAATATCCAAGCACCATTTACCAGTTCCTACATCCTTTACAAAAACAAGTAAACCATCATCAGATGCTGTTACAGGAATTAAGGCTTGTTGCACTTCTGTAACTATCGGCAACAAGAAGCCGCCAAACTTTACTATTCCAATATTAGCCGTTTTCAAATGTAATACCGCAGCAGAACTTGGAGCAACTGTTCCTATTCCAACCTGAGAAAATGAAAACACTGAAAAAAACGCCCCAATTACAATACACATCATATGTTTCATAATCTAATATATTTTAAAATTATCAAAACCTACATAATCATTTACACCATTGCATTGCACTATTATTTCAACATGAAAATTAGTTACCGAATCAGGTATACCAACTGATATTACACCGTCGGAATCGTTATTACAACCTTCACAGAGCACAATTTTCCCTTGTCCAACACCGTCATGAAATAATTCATATTTAAAATAATCAGCAACATTATTAAATTCATGAGAATCATACTCAAAAGAGAATATTGCATTAGCTATACCTGATACATCTACCTGTCCAAACAATAATGTTGCCTCTCCAGTTGTACCATTATCACCTTCATCATTCAAATCAAGAATTCCAAAAAAATTATTATTTAGTAGTAAGCTAGGAAATTCAGCTCCATTAGAAATATCATAATATCCATCAGAACCGTTTTGAAAAAAAGCTACATCAGAAGTAAATGTCCAACTAGTATTCGAATCAAAATCTTGTGAAAATATGACAGGCAAAGTTATTGGCATACAATAAAAATCTACCCACACATTATTAACTGCATCATAAATTTGTACACAGCGTACTAAACCATCTGACAAAAAAACCATCATCCCATCGTCGGATACTGTTACTGGAATCAACTCTCTTTCCGCTAAAGTAACTTTAGGAGGCATAAAACCACCATAGACACCTAAGTTATTTAGTGCTTCTAAATGCAATACAGATGCGGGACTGGGTGCTGTAGTATTAATTCCAACTTGAGCAGATAACATACTGCTGACAAAGAACAATAAAGAAACTATTTTTTTCATATTTTTGAAATTTAATAGTTCTTAAGGAGAATACTAAGATACGAATTTTCTAAAAAAACATATTAGACAACAGAATTATTTAATCACCTTTCTATTTATAAATAAAATATTGAATACTACAAAAACATATACCTTAACAGAAGCAAAACGAAAACTAGAGCACTATTGCGTGTATCAGGATAGGTGTCACGCCGAGGTTAACTCAAAGCTCAAAGAAATGAGAATGATTCCTATGGCTATTGATGAAATCATTTATCATTTGATTCAACATAACTTTTTAAACGAGGAACGTTTTGCCAAAAGTTTTGCTAGAGGAAAATTTAACATCAAACACTGGGGAAGGGTTAGAATTATTCGTGAATTAAAATTCAGGAAAATCAGTGAATATAACATCAAAACTGCGCTTAAAGAGTTTTCAGAGGAGGATTACTTTACGAAATTAAATTATTTAGCCACAAAGAAACTGGATTTCATTACTGAAACTAATGTGTATAAAAAACGTAAAAAGTTAGCCGATTACTTACTATACAGAGGATGGGAATCTAACTTAGTATATGAAATAACAAAAGCATTAATTCCTTAAAATTAACGCTTTTGTTATTATTGTGATATGTAGTGTTTTTTACAAATTAAAAACAGCCCCTATATTTACCGAGAATTGATTATGAATTCTATCAAAGCCTTCAATTTTATTTTTATATTTTGCTATTGGAACAGAAAGTTCCGAAAACACTCCAAAACCATCTGTGAAAAAATATCTCCCCCCTAAATGTGTTCCGAAATTCTTTAAACCTAAATGCAACCCTGGATACACATCTAGCTTATCACTTACATTGATTACATTTCCAATATTTGCGTTAAAACGAACTTGTAAATCAACTGCTTCGTCAAAATCTGGCTTAAAGTCTCTTGCATTAGAAACTCCTAATACATAAGAGCCTAATAACCCTACAGAAATATTGTCTCCTAGACCATAATCAAAACTCACATTCACACCCCGTGCATCTTCTTGAAAAGTCGCTCCTACCTGCACTTTTTTATCTCCCTTTCCGGTAAAAACTTGTGCATTGACAAACGATACACTCATCAAAACAACTACAACTAATAACTTTTTCATCACAATCTT
This sequence comes from Flavobacteriaceae bacterium, assembly GCA_013214625.1. GTDB lineage: Bacteria > Bacteroidota > Bacteroidia > Flavobacteriales > Flavobacteriaceae. Next base: position 74,392 of record JABSPO010000002.1, on the reverse strand, counting down.
ATTTTACTAATTTCCCTTTAGCTTTTGCAGCTTCATTTCTATCAATTTTATGATCTGGCCTGGTCCATTTTGGCTTCTCTCCTAATGTTTCGAACTGAGAATCAGCAGCCTCAACCGTTTGCGGTTGTACCTTTTTAGTAAATGCTTTTTGCGGCTTCAGTCCTAATAATTCAAACATTTTCATATCCTCATTTACATCAGGATTTGGAGTAGTTAATAACTTATCTCCTGCAAAAATAGAATTTGCTCCAGCAAAAAAACACATTGATTGTCCTTCTCTACTCATTTGAGTTCTTCCGGCAGACAAACGCACTTGAGTTTCCGGTAATACAATACGGGTAGTTGCTACCATACGAATCATATCCCAAATTTCAACTGGCTTTTCATCTTCTAAAGGAGTCCCCTCAACAGCTACTAATGCGTTAATAGGCGTAGATTCTGGTTGTGGATTCAACGTAGAAAGCGCAACTAACATTCCAGCTCTATCTTCAATATTTTCTCCCATTCCGATAATTCCACCTGAACAAACTGTTACATTTGTTTTACGTACATTACTAATAGTATCCAATCTATCTTGATATCCTCTTGTAGAAATTACTTTTTTGTAATACTCTTCTGATGAATCTAAGTTATGATTGTACGCATATAAACCTGCTTCTGCTAAACGTTGTGCTTGGTTTTCAGTTATCATACCTAAAGTACAACAAACCTCCATATCCAACTTATTAATACCACGTACCATCTCTAATACTTGATCAAACTCCGGCCCGTCTTTCACATTTCTCCAAGCAGCCCCCATGCATACACGAGAACTTCCGCTTTCTTTTGCTCTTAGCGCTTGTGCTTTTACTTGGTTTACCGTCATTAAATCATTCCCTTCAACACCAGTATGATAACGTGCAGCTTGCGGGCAATACCCACAATCTTCCGAGCATCCTCCAGTTTTTATTGAAAGTAATGTGGACACTTGTACAACATTAGGATCATGTTGTTTTCTATGAATGGTTGCTGCATCATACAGCAAATCCATCATTGGTCTGTTATATATTTCTAGAATTTCTTCCTTCGTCCAGTTATGTCTTACTTCGCTCATAAAATCCGAGTTAGTCCCTTAATGGGAGTTACTTATTGAGGCAATTCCTCAATAAAAATATTATTATTCCCACCAAAAAAAGGTGAGTTATTTTAATTTTCAAAAATACTAAATCAATATCCTCGGTGCAAGCACACTAGGTATGAATTAACAAATAACTTTTCGTTAAAGACAAGCCTACAAGTATTATATATTAATACCCATACTATTTTGTTAATAATACACTTACAGCATTCCCTCCAAAACCTACAGCATTCACTACTATATTTTTTAATTGTTTTGGCTTCCTTTGTGGCTTTATAAAAGGAACCGAAACCACTTGCTGATGTTGCAACATTAAAACCGCTAACTCAATACTTAATAATCCTGATGTGGCGAACGTATGCCCTAACTTCCATTTATTAGTAGTTAAAAACGGTACATCCTTCCCGAAAACTTTTTCTATAGCCTTTACTTCCGATAAATCTCCTTTAATAGTTCCTGGAGCATGCATTACTATAACATCAATTTCATTTGGATTCATTTCTCCCAAAGCCATTTTCATTGACTTTTGAAAACATGTTGCTTCTGTAGAGATAGAAACATTATGTTCTAATATTTCTGTAGCATAACCCACCCCACTAATAACCGCTAAAGCATTTTCTTTTACTCCTTTTTCCAAACATAATACTGCTGCACCTTCACCAAGCACCATCGTATTCTGTTTTTTATTAAGATTTAACGCTTGACATGGATACGTATTACTTCTCGACTGCTCTCGAAGTGACACCCTACCTACTACATCATTTTTCGCATATATTTTTAACGCCTTCATTTGGGCAATTGTAAAATCAGTTAACGCTGCTTCACTACCACCAACTAAAAACTTATTAGCCATACCTGAAAGCACCCAAACTACTCCATTCAATAACGCATGCAAACCTGTTGAACATGCAATAGAATGTGAAATTTCCGGCCCATCCGTCTGTAAATCATGTGCCGTCCATGAAGAAATATTTCCTAGAGTTGTTGTTGGAGAACTTAATGTTTCTGCTACATTACTTTCTAAAAAGGCTTTATGATACTTTTCAAATAATGATGTTGCCCCTCTGGAAGAACCTATATTAATTCCGAAATTATCAGATGACTTCCATCCAGCATCTATTACTGCTTTTCTAGAAACATACATACAATACAGTACCGAATCATCCAGATTCACATATTTAGAATCCGAATTTCTTAATTCTTGTATTGCAATTTTATCTTCTTCAGAAATTTGAGCCACTAGTGCTGAAAAACTTTTAAATTCCTTTTTAGAAATAAAATGATCTTCATTTTGATAGTTCTCCCAAATTTGCTTTGAGTTACTCCCAAGAGCAGAAAGGGACGCTAGTGCTGTTATAGAAACTGGTGATTTCATTATTGGTTTTATACCTTTTAAAGGGAGCAAATTTACACTATTTCCAACGCCTCTTCAATAGTTTTATATACTTTTTCCAATTGTTCTTTTGTAATTACATAAGGCACTTGTATATATATTGTATTCCCTAAAGGTCTTAAAAACACTCCATGATCCATAAAAAACTTTAATAACTTATCACGAAGACTTCCATAACGCTCCATTTCAGTATTTAAATCTAAAGCAAAAATGACTCCTAATTGTCGAGTAGATTTTACTTTCGGATGATTTTTAATACGCTCATTAAACACTTTATGTGACCCGATAATTTCTTGAATATTACCTTGAATTTTGGCTGTCTGTAATAATTCAATACTCGCTAAAGCAGCGGTACAAGCTAATGGATTTGCACAATAAGTATGACAATGAAACATACCCTTACTAATATCATTACTCAAAAAAGCATCATAAATATTTTGTGTACATGATGTAATAGCCATTGGCATTAACCCAGCAGTTAAGGCTTTACTCAAACAGATAATATCAGGTTTTGTTTCAATATAATCAGAAGCAAAATGTTTACCTGTTTTCCCAAATCCAGTCATTACTTCATCAGCAATAGTCAGAATAGCATTTTCTTTACAGAATTTTAAAATTTCTCCTAAACCAATAACATCATGAATTTTCATCCCTGCCGCTCCTTGTACCAAAGGCTCATATATAAATCCTGCTACTTTGTTATTCGTAACTATTTCTTTTAATTGCTCAAGTATAGCCTGTGTGTTATTTCCATCAGGTGTTGGAATACGTTTGATATCCATCAAAAAATCTTCAAACGGCCCATTATAAACCGATAAGCCCGAAACCGCCATAGCCCCAAATGTATCTCCATGGAATCCATTTTCAAAAGCAATAAATGTATCCCGTTTCTCTCCTATATTAAAATGATACTGTAAAGCCATTTTGATACCAACCTCCACACTTGTAGATCCGTTTTCAGAAAAGAATATTTTATTCTGATTATCTGGAAGGATTTTAATTAGCTCCTCAGAAAGTTTTACTGCCGGCTCATGTGTAAAGTCACTAAACATTACCTGATCCAGTTGCTTCATTTGGTCCGAAACCCTACTCGTAATAAAATCGTTGCAATGTCCGAACATACACGTGTACCATGATGCTATTGCATCGATATACTCATTACCTTTGTCATCAGTCAATACACATCCTTTAGCTTTCACTATTGGCAAACTGTTTGGATGTAACTGATGTTGTTTTAGCGGATGCCAAATGTGATTTTTATCTCTTTCTTGGAGGCTAGCCTCTTTATTTTTTTCCATCTAGTCTTTATTGCCAAATTTTTATCTTAACACCGTGATTCTGAAATGAGTTCAGAGTGACGTTATAATTTATCTTTTAGTGTATTTTCTTTTCTTAATTAGGTATTCCTTTCCTTCAACAGTTTTAAACTTTTTTTTCCAAAGTCCATCTCTATTATATACATACCTGAATTTTTCATGTTCATAATGAGAAGGCCCTCCTGTAATTATCATAGGGTATTCCCATTTTTGATCATTACTTCTATACAACCTTATCACATTATTATATGAATCATATCGATATTGAATAGATTCTGTGCTTTTCTGTACTTTTTCATCCATATCAGTCCACACACTATGATAAATATACTTTACAATATTTCCATTAACATCGTATTCATAAATTTTTTTATCAACCCCTACAGAAAATTTATTTACCACTAACCTTGGCTTTCCTAATTCAGTGAAGTTTGAATATATCTTCATAAAGTCTCCAGAACCTCTTTGAATAATTACCCCAATAGAATCAACTACTAATTTATAATCATATTCATGATTCAAAACACCATCATTGGAATTAAAAGTATTTATTTCTTTGTACTGATTACCATACTCATCATAATAATACTCATAACGAGAACGTAGTTTATTATCATTTGAATAATTTTCCTCTTTTATAATAAACCCTTCATCATTGAAAAAATGTTTCTTAGTCCAACCCCATGAATCATGATCTTTCTCTGTGCAGCTAACATATTTTTTTAATTTATCTGCATCTTTGTTTTGCCCAAAAAGCGCACAGAAATTTATTATTAATAACATTACAACTATATAACTCCTCATAATACACCTTTAAATATCTCGGCATATTCCCTTACTACATTCTTATCAAAATACGGCTCGTCATCTATTCTCCCTAAAACGGATACTCCTGTCATTTTTTCAATAATACTTTCTGTAGTTTTATTTTCTGTTCCATTAAAAATTACGGAAACATCAAATCCCTTTTGTTGCAACAACTGTATCGTCATTAAAGTATGATTGATACTTCCTAAATAATGTCGCGACACTACAATCACCTTATAATCTGGTTGAATTAAATCTAATATCGTTTGAGTATCATTCAGTGGAACCAATAAACCGCCTGCACCCTCTACAACCAAACTATTTTTGGTTTTTGGTGGTATAATTTTTTTTAGATCAATTGTAATTCCATCAATTTTTGCTGCTGCATGTGGACTCATAGGAGTTTTCAATGCATAACTATTAGGATGGATCTTTGTTTTTGAATTGGAAATTAAACTAGCTACTGTATGAGAATCACCTGTTGTTAACTCCCCTGCTTGAATTGGTTTCCAATAATCAGCTTCCAAAGCTTCCGTTAATATTGCGGAAACAATTGTTTTACCTACATCAGTACCAATCCCTGTTATAAATAATTTCATACTCATAAAGCTTCTGCTGCTTTAAAATTAGTATTACAATCTGTGCAATTGTATTCAAACTTCCCGTTTACTGGGATCAACTTTAGAAATAAATTCTTAATATTCATCTTTAAACTAAAGTTTGAAGATTTGCAATTAGAACATAAAACAGGCTCTATTAATAAATTAGGATCAATTGCTCTAACTATACTTTTAGCAACTTCTGTTTGCTCAGTGTATACCTGAAGTTTCACCCCGCCAATCGCATTACTTACCATCGGATCGGTATCAACTGTATATTCATCAGCCAAAAAAACAGTAATGCCTTCAAATTCTAATTTCCCTTTTATGATTTGTGCTTCTGATGAGTATTGAAATACTGCAATTGTTGTAAAACTGTCTTTCATAGATTCGTCATGCTAAACTTATATCAGCACCATATTTATTAATGTTTTTTTACTCTTATTCTATATCATCCATTCATTATGTGACACTGAAATAAATTCAGTGTGACGATATTTACGTCATGCTGAATTTATTTCAGCATCTCATAATTGTTTTAACAAACTTTATAAATATTCTAATGTTTCTAAAGTAGGATTTAATTCTTTTATCAAATTAAGCTTCCATTCTTTATGCCAATTCTTTAATTGTTTCTCTCTTGTGATAGCTTGTTTAATATCCGAAAACTCTTCATAATAAATCAAATCAATTGTTTGATACTTTTTAGTAAAAACCAATCCTAAATCTTCAGCATGTTCAACTAACCTTTTAGACAAATCATTTGTCACTCCAATATAAAAAGTAGTTCTGTATTTATTTGTTAATATGTATATAAAACTAATTTTCATTTATTATGAGTTAGATCTCTTACACCCTTTAGCCATTTTATGTGACCCTGAAATGAATTCAGGGTGACGCTAACAAAACTCATACGTCATGCTGAACTTGTTTTAGCATCTCCTTATTAACTCAACTTCACAAATGTACTAAGCAATTTCAATACTTCGTCAATTTGCTGCTGCGTATTGTAAGAATGTAAACAAAAACGCAAACGTTCTTGTCCTTCTGGAACCGTAGGTGACAATATTGGCCATACATCAAATCCGTTTTCCTGTAATACTTCTGCACATTTTTTAATAGCTGAATTACCAGGAATGACACAACATTGTATTGCAGCGTTACTTTCAACAAACGAATCGGTTAATTGTAATTCGTCATATTTAACTTTGAAATACTGAATATTGTCTTTTAGCTGATGGATACCCGAATGAGATCTCTCGACTGCGCTCGAGATGACAAGTTCTTTATATGCAATATGAATTGTAGCCAATGAATGTGGCGATAATCCTGTGGTATATATAAATGAACGTGAAAAATTAATAAGGTACTCCTTCAATTGCTTACTTCCCAAAATTGCTGCTCCATGACAACCCAAGGCTTTTCCGAAAGTGATAATTCTAGCGAACACCTCTTTTTCTAAACCTAATTGCTGCACCAATCCAAAACCAAATACGCCAACTGCATGTGCTTCGTCAACTATTACATGCGCTCTGTATTTCTTGCTTATTTGAAGCATCGCCTCTAAATCAGGCGAATCACCATCCATTGAAAAAACAGATTCAGTTACTACATACACTTCAACAGGCTCAGTCTGACTTTTTTTATTAGCTTCAGAATGACGTTTCAGCTTCTTCTCTAAATCTTGCATATTATTATGCTTAAAGGAATATGCTTTGGAATTTGACAATTGTATTCCGTCACGAATAGACGCATGTGACAATTCATCGTATAGAATAACATCATTTCGTTGCGGGACTGCACTGAAAAAACCAATATTCGCATCATACCCAGAATTAAAAATCAAGACTTCTGACTGATGAATACTTTTCAACTGCTCCTCTACTATAGTATACAATTCATGATTTCCTGATAATAATCGAGAACCTGTGGCTCCATTTTGAATGAATCCATTATCAACTAAATACTGATGTGATTTATTAAAAATTGCTTTTGATTTTGAAAAGCCTAAATAATCATTAGAAGAAAAGTCTACCAATTTATTTTGGAATGACAATTTTCGAAAACTATTGTTTTCAGTACGCTTCTGCAGCTTGTTATATAGTTTTTTAGGAAACATTTTTCAAAGATACTTTTTTATAGAATAAAGACTGCTTTGCTACAAGAATAAAGAATCAAGATTGTATTATTATCTACTAAAATCAATGTCCTACAAGTTTATTTACCATTTTTTAATATTTTATTATTGTTTGTCAATAATTTGTATCTACTTTTGTTATTGTTAAACGATAATAAAAAAACACTGATGAGAAAATTACTTCTATTAAAAACCATCATTGATATACTATGGATTATATCAATGCCAATATTATTAATCATTCTTTTTATTATTCCATATATATTTTTGAGTGATGATTATTCATCGATACCAATAAAAATTAACGAAAACACAATTTCTCATATCGATTTTATTTCGAAGGGTGTTTTATCAATAATGGCAAGCTCTACCTTATTGGTTTTATATTGTATTTACCTCTTTAAAAAGGTACTACTGTTGTTTTCTCAGAGAAGAATGTTTGATGACTCAGTATTAATTAACTTAAATAAAATTGGAGAAATATTAATCTGGTTTTCAATTATAAATATTATTGGTTCATTTATTTACAATCTAAATTTAAACAAAGTGTCTTTTGAAATAAGTATTAGTCCGTTAATATTAACGCTAAGTTTAGGGTTGTTTTTCATGGTATTAAGTGAAATATTCAAAATAGCAAAAGACACCAAAGAAGAAAACGATTTAACAGTATAAATAATATCACAAATAAAACATCATGACAAAAAACAGGCTCTTAAATATCGCTATCACTATTTGCAAAATCATCAAACTGATTTACATCCTATCTTTTATTTTAACTACCGTTATCTTTATCCATATCCAAATAGATAGAGAGGCTTATAATGATATAAAAATAAATTACACTGGCACCCCAACCACGTTTTCGATTGGCTTAAACAAAAGTTATTCTGATAAATGGAAAGATCCATATAATGAAGTATATGTTTTAGAAAAGTTAACTACAACAACAATATATTTAATCTACTTCAAGTTTACCTGTATCTTTATACTTCTTTTCTTAAGCATTAAAGAGTTTCAAAATATCATTCAGTCAGTAAAGAGACTTGATACTTTTCGTCTAAATAATATTCTATCATTTAGACAAATTGGAAAATATTCAATATTATATTTTATACTAACCTTATTATATTTTATACTAAGCTTCAATAATACTCTTTATTTTGGACAAGGAGGTTTTAGCCAAACCTCTATAAGTTTCACTCCATTACTATTTGCACTCATTAGTTTTATATTAGCTGAAATTTTCAAAGAAGGAAATAAACTCCAACAAGAAAACGAATTAACTGTATAGCTTATGCCAATAGTAATCAACTTAGATGTAATGCTTGCAAAACGTAAAATGCGGAGCAAAGAACTAGCAGAAATAATTGGTATCACTACTGCAAACCTTTCCATACTTAAATCTGGAAAAGCAAAAGCGGTACGTTTTTCTACTTTAGAAGCTATTTGTAAAGCACTGGAGTGTCAACCTGCAGATATATTAGAATATATTGAAGAATAACCTCCTAACCCTCTCCTCAAGGAGAAGGTGCTTTATTAAAAGTATTTGTTAATTATTCAAAAAAGCAACTGATAAAGTCAGTTGCTTTTTTATATTTGAAACTCAATAACAAATATAATTTTATGAAAATTAAATACATTTCACTATCAGTTGCTTTTATGCTCTTTTCAATTAGCATGATTGCACAAAGTAAAGTAGGCACCGTTAACGTAAACGAAATACTTTTAAATTTACCAGAATTAGCCACCGTTAATACTAAAGTTGCATCTTATAATTCAGAATTAGAAAAAACATTAAATGAAAAAATTACGGTTTACAAAACAAAACTAGCAGCTTTCAAAAAAAACGCCCCTGCTTATAGTGATGTTATGAAAAAAACCATGGGAGAGGAATTGTATGGTTTAGAAAATAACATTAAATCATTTCAACAGAATGGAAGTCAGCTAACTCAATTAAAACAAGATGATTTATTACGTCCATTATACAAAAAAATAAGTGATATGATTGCTATTGTTGCTAAGGAGAAAAACTACACTCAAATATTGACTGTAGATGGAAATGAATTTGCCTATGTTGATGAAAAATTTGACATCACCGCTACTGTAAAATCAAAACTAGGTATACCAGCTAAATAAATTAAAGAACAAGACCGCTTAACTGTTAGAAAAAAGAACAAAGACTTTTAAAACCACACAAATACGTAGGTATAAAAGCATCTTTAATTTTAACCTGACAAAAATGTTGATTATCCAAAATTTGTGATAAAAGAGCCCGCCAATATGTTGATATTCTGAAGTAAATTCAGAATGACGTGCTCCAATCTTTACAGACAGCCTCTTTTTTGTAAAACAATAATTCGATTAAAAAGCTTACTACAACAAAAACATAAACAACAAAAAGCGCCAAATATAAATACTTGGCGCTTAATTATTCTTTATAAAGAACTGTATTAGTCAGCTAATACAATTACTTTATTTCCTTTCATTTCAAGTGTTCCGCTATTGATTGCTAGAAGCGTTTCATTATTAGCTCCTTTTGAGAACTTATCTGCAACTGCTTTATCTAACTGAACCGTTCCGTAGATTTTCACATTCCCTTTTCCTAAAATAGAAACAATAGGCGCATGATTGTCTAACATTTGAAACTCACCATTTATTCCTGGTACAGCTACAGAAATTACTTCTCCGCTATACAATATCGCTTCTGGTGTTACAATTTCTAAAAACATATTTTTTACAATTAGTAATTAATAATTCATAATTAACAATTACTAATTGTCAATTACTCATTGTTAATTGAATTACGCTTCAGCTAACATTTTTTCTCCAGCTTCAATAGCCTCTTCGATAGTCCCTTTAAGGTTAAACGCTGATTCAGGTAAGTGATCTAATTCACCATCCATAATCATGTTAAATCCTTTAATAGTATCTTTAATATCTACTAATACACCTGGAAGACCTGTAAATTGCTCTGCTACAAAGAATGGTTGAGATAAGAAACGTTGTACTCTACGTGCACGTCCTACTGCTGATTTATCTTCTTCAGATAATTCTTCCATACCTAAAATTGCGATAATATCTTGCAATTCTTTGTAACGTTGTAATAATTCTTTTACTCTCTGTGCAGTATCATAATGCTCATTTCCTAAGATATCAGCAGTCAAAATTCTAGAAGTAGAATCTAACGGATCAACCGCTGGATAAATACCTAATTCTGCAATTTTACGCGATAATACTGTTGTTGCATCTAAATGCGCAAACGTTGTTGCTGGCGCTGGATCTGTTAAATCATCTGCAGGTACGTAAACCGCTTGTACAGATGTAATAGAACCTCTTTTTGTAGATGTAATACGTTCCTGCATAGCTCCCATTTCAGTTGCTAATGTTGGTTGGTATCCTACAGCAGATGGCATACGACCTAATAAGGCAGATACCTCAGAACCTGCTTGTGTAAAACGGAAGATATTATCAACGAAGAAAAGCACATCTTTTCCTTGTCCATCTCCTGCTCCATCACGGAAATATTCAGCAATTGTTAAACCAGATAAGGCAACACGTGCACGTGCTCCAGGTGGCTCATTCATTTGTCCGAATACGAAAGTAGCTTTCGATTCTTTCATGATGTTCATGTCCACTTTTTTAAGATCCCATCCACCTTCTTCCATAGAGTGCATAAAGTCATCACCATACTTGATAATTCCTGACTCTAACATTTCACGAAGTAAATCATTTCCTTCACGTGTTCTTTCTCCTACTCCTGCGAATACTGAAAGTCCACCGTGACCTTTTGCTATATTGTTTATCAACTCTTGAATCAATACTGTTTTACCTACTCCGGCACCACCAAACAATCCAATTTTACCTCCTTTTGCATAAGGCTCAATTAAATCGATTACTTTAATACCTGTAAATAAAACTTCTGTAGAAGTTGATAAATCTTCAAATTTAGGTGCTTGTCTGTGTATTGGTAAACCAGATTTTCCTGTTTTAGGTAAAGCTGCTAAACCATCTATAGGGTCACCAATTACATTAAATAAACGACCATAAACCTCATCTCCAATTGGCATTTGTATTGGACTACCCGTCGCAATCGCTTCAGTTCCTCTACTTAATCCATCAGTTGAATCCATTGAGATCGTACGTACTGTATTTTCTCCAACGTGTGATTGAACTTCAAGAATTAATTTATTTCCATTATTATTAACTTCTAATGAGTCGTAAATTTTTGGAAGTGCTCCATCTTGGCTGTTGAACTCTACGTCTACAACTGGTCCGATAATCTGTGATACTTTTCCTGTAAGTGTTGACATTCTTAACTATTTAGTGTTTAGAAAATTATAAGCGATTGAGTTTACCTCATTTTTCGCGGTGCAAAGATATTCTTTTTAAATTAATTATTTGCAGTTTTTTATACTAAAAAAGCATCTTGATTTCTCAAAATGCTTTTTAATTAGACTATATCGAAAAAACTGTTACTCTACAGTAACCGATTTTGCTAAATTACGTGGCTGATCTACATTACAATTTCTCATAACCGCAATATGATATGACAATAACTGCAATGGTATTGTTGTTAATAACGGACTTAACAACTCTAATGTTTCTGGAACTTCAATTACATAATCTGCAATTTCACGAACACTAACATCTCCATTATTTACAATAGCAATAATTTTTCCTTTACGAGATTTTATCTCTTGGATATTACTAACTACCTTATCGTAATGCCCCTTTTTAGTAGCAATTATCACCACTGGCATTTGCTCATCAATCAAAGCAATAGGCCCGTGTTTCATTTCTGCTGCCGGATACCCTTCGGCGTGTATGTATGAAATTTCTTTTAATTTCAACGCCCCTTCTAAAGCAACAGGAAAATTAAACCCTCTTCCCAAGTACAAGAAGTTTGGCATGTCTTTATAAACAGCAGCAATTTCTTTTATATGATTATCTAAAGTCAAACATTCTTTTACTTTTTCAGGAATCAATTCCAATTCTCGCAAATGCATGTGATAATCAGAATTTGAAATAGCCCCTTTAGCTTTCGCTAATTTTAAAGCAATTAAAGTCAAGACAGTAATCTGAGTAGTAAATGCCTTTGTTGACGCCACTCCTATTTCAGGCCCCGCATGTGTATATGCCCCAGCATCAGATTCTCTTGCAATAGTAGAACCAACTACATTACAAACACCAAAAACAAAAGCTCCTTTTGACTTCGCTAATTGGATTGCAGCACGAGTATCAGCAGTTTCTCCTGACTGAGAAATCGCTATTACCACATCTTTTTCTGTAATAATCGGGTTTCTATACCTAAACTCCGAAGCATATTCTACCTCAACTGGAATTCTTGATAACTCTTCAAAAACATACTCAGCAACTAATCCAGCATGCCAAGAAGTACCACAAGCCACAATAATGATTCTATCAGCATTTAAAAAACGCTCCAGATTATCATCAATCCCAGCCATACGAATAATACCTTCATTCACTAACATCCTACCTCTATAAGTATCTGTTATTGCATTAGGTTGTTCAAATATTTCTTTTAACATAAAATGATCATAGCCATCTTTTTCAATCTGTTCCAAGTTTAACTGAAGCTCTTGAATGTACGGATCAACAATCGAATCGTCTGATATTTTACGTATTTTAATTTTCTTTCCTTTTCTTATAACCGCTATCTCTTCATCTTCTAAATAAATAGCATTATTAGTATATTCAATAAAAGGAGATGCATCTGACGCTATAAAAAACTCTTTATCATCTTCACCCACTCCAATTGCCAATGGACTCCCCATTCTTGCAGCAACTATTTCATCTGGTCTGTTTTTATCAAAAACAGCTATTGCATAAGCCCCAACAACTTGAGTTAACGCAATACGAACTGCTTTCCCCAACTTAACCCCTTCATTTTTCTTTACATCTTCAATCAAGTTAATTAAAACTTCAGTATCAGTGTCAGAAACAAACGTATACCCTCTTTTTATCAACTCTTTTTTTAACGGAGCATAGTTTTCTATAATACCATTATGGATTATTACTAGATCCCCCGAGTTTGATATATGTGGATGTGAGTTTACATCATTAGGTTCACCATGAGTTGCCCAACGTGTATGCCCTATTCCTAAAGTTCCGTTTAAAGAAATTTCGTCTTTAGCTCTGTTTTCTAAATCTACTACTTTACCTTTAGTTTTAGATAATTTAATACTTCCGTTATCCAAAAGCGCTACTCCTGAGCTATCATACCCACGATACTCTAACCTTTTTAACCCTTTTATAATAATCGGATAAGCTTCTCTAAAACCTACATAACCTACTATTCCACACATACGCTACTTAGTTATTTTCTTCAGTATAATATATTGTTAATTTTATTCTTTTAGCCTCGTCTACAGCATTTTCATTGTACAATACTGTACCTTTATGTGAATTAACCGACGCAGAGAATATTGTTTCAATACTCGTTTCCCTATCAGAAGGTATATCATTACTAGGCGCTATTACTACTGCCGTTTTTAAATCCGACGATCCAATTGCTAACACATTATTAGTTACAACTAACCCTAACTTAACATTTGTAGAATCATTACGTATTAAATCTGTTATATGTTCTGTAATACGAAGTTTGTATTTTACACCAAAACCTGACGCATCACGCTCTAGTTTCCCCAAATGATTTAATTGAGTAAGGTTCGTGTCATTTTCTGAAGTGCTATCAAACTGATAATCCAATAGTACTTTATTATTTTCTATATCAAATAAGAATAAACGATCCGGCTCTAATTCATTACCCATAGCAGTGGATTGATCAACATAAAACTCTAAAATAGCCTCATTGATCAAAATATCTCTACTTCTTAAATCGTCCAATTTATCAGAAACCTTATTACCATCAATATCATCACCCGCAAATAAGTCTACTGTAATCATTGCTCCTTGCCCACCATTTAAATAATGGCTCCCCCCTGGCATATCAGGATATGAAAAGCTATTTTCAAATGTATTTACTTTCGTCCCTGAAAATAATATTTTCACAGAACCTTCTAAAGGATCTATTCCTCCATCTGGATCATCATATTCATAAAAAACTTGGATTTCTGCCTGTGATAAATTCAATCCTACTAAAACACCTTCAGCTGAGACATTCGTAGCTTTAAAATAAATTCCTCTGTAGTAATTTTTAAAATTACTCGCTGAAGATAAATCAGATTGATTTGCTGAAGCTACCATCCATTGAAAATCCACTACATCAAGCTCCTCCCTTAATCTTGGAGATAACTTTTCATTTTCACCATCAACTAACTCTCCTGTAACTTCAGATGAAAGAGGAGTAAAATCTGTTTGTTCAAATAACAATTGAGATTCAATTCCTGCTAATGATCCATTATATGCATTTGTATAGTAATGTTGTGTATCACCACTTGCATCAAAATCATTTAAAAAATAATCAGATTTATATATCTTCAAATTTATTTCATTACCCTCCCCATATATTGAATCTAACTCATAAGTGCCGGCATCTGCATCCGTACTCCTACTAAAATACGGTACTGACAATACCACTCGAGAAACAACTGGGTTTTCCCCAAAATCCTTACCATATTCACTTAATGTCACTTGAGAAAGAATATTTGCAGTTGTACCACCATATACCGGGTGATTGTAATACCCTAATGTATTATATGACAAGTTATCAGATTGAATTGGTATTTCATTCAAGACCGGCCCTCCAAAAACATGTTGTGTCGTTTTAATTTTAGAATCAGAATCTGTTTTTTGATTAAAATGAGTTTCATTCACCAATCCTTCTCCTATAGTATTATAATCTTTATCACACGATATAAACAATAACACTACAACCAATAAAGCTAATAATTGCTTTGTACTCTTCATAATAATCTTTAATTTCTTGATTATACCATTAGGCTTTTATAGAACCCTGCATAGGCAGACTCATACTCATCTGGCGATTTATAATCTAAAGTAGGTGTTTCACTATTTTTTACGTATGACATTAACTCCGAATTAACATCTTCCGATCCAAAAATAACTCCATCAGAATTATCAGCAGCTAACTTCATTAAGTTTATATAAGTACTTTCTTTTAACACCTCTAATGAAGCTTCTTCAATCTTATCAAACTTAATCTTAGCAATTAATTCTTTCCCTAAATCTCCTTCATACCCATCAGCATAAATTGATGTTACCACTTTACTATCCGTAAACAATGGCTCGTCTTTGAAGTATTGTTTTAAATATAAAGGCAATAATGAAGCCATCCATCCATGTACATGGATAATATCTGGAGCCCAATTTAATTTCTTTACCGTTTCAATTACACCTTTCGCAAAAAAGATAGCACGCTCGTCATTATCCGCAAATAGTTTCCCATCCTCGTCAGTAAACGTTGCCTTTCTTTTAAAATACTCTTCATTGTCGATAAAATAAACTTGCATTCTTTCCTTAGGTATAGAGGCTACCTTTATAATAAGAGGCATATCCAAGTCATTTATTACCAAGTTCATCCCCGATAATCTAATAACCTCATGTAACTGATGTCTTCTTTCGTTGATATTCCCAAACCTTGGCATAAAAATTCTTGTCTGTCCACCAATTGAATTCACAGTTTTAGCTGCTTGAAATGAATTTGATGAAATTTCTGTTTCCGGTAAATACGGTACTACTTCAGAAGAAATAAATAAAACCCTCTTATCTTTCATTCTATAATATATTTTAATATTCGTTGTTTTTTGTATTAAAAACTCTTTTTCAACAACCTTAAGTATCGCAAAAAAATGTTTTTAAACTTTGCAAAATTACAAAAATTATGCAGATTAGCAGTAATGTATTAGATTTGCCTTCATTTAATTTTTATAAAATGAAGGTTTTCAATACTCGAGAAGAAGTTTTAACTTTTATTAACGACGCCAAAAAAAAAAGCAAAACTATTGGATACGTCCCTACCATGGGGGCTTTACACCAAGGTCACGCCTCTTTAATAAAGCAATCTATTTCACAAAACAGCATTACTTTTGTTAGCGTTTTTGTAAACCCAACTCAATTTGACAACGCTTCAGATTTAGACAAATACCCACGAACTTTAGAAAATGACATTGAATTAATTAAACAAATTGACTCAAACATCATAATTTTTGCTCCTACGTCCAAAGAATTATATCAAGGAAATATCACTTCTAAAAATTACTCTTTCGATGGGTTAGAACATGAAATGGAAGGCAAACACAGAGCTGGACATTTTGATGGTGTGGGTACCGTTTTGGATTTATTTTTCACATTAATAAAACCTACCATTGCCTATTTTGGTGAAAAAGACTTTCAACAACTTCAAATTGTAAAAAAACTCGTTAGCAAATACAAGCTAGGTGTAAATATAATCGGGTGCGAAATATTTCGGGAAGCTTCAGGCTTAGCCATGAGTTCTCGAAATAAACGTCTTTCACCGAGTGCCAGAAAAGAAGCGGCTTTTATAAACAAAACACTTTTAGAAGCAAAAAAACAGTTTGGCACAAAAAGCGCTATCAAGGTAGAGGAATGGGTTACTAAACAGTTTGCAAAAAACAAACAATTCAAGCTAGAGTATGTTTCAATTGCAAATATCAAAACCTTAAAACCCGTAAAACGAAAATCAAAAAAACAACAATACAGAATATTTATAGCAGCTTTCATTGATAACATCAGATTAATCGATAATATCGCTTTAAATTAATACCTTTACCCCCATGTTAGTACACGTAGTAAAATCGAAAATTCATAGAATAAAAGTCACAGGAGCTAATCTAAATTACATTGGAAGCATCACTATTGATGAAGATTTAATGGATGCAGCAAATATTGTTCAAGGTGAAAAAGTTCAAATTGTAAATAATAACAACGGAGAGCGCCTAGAAACGTATGCTATTCCTGGACCACGAAATTCTGGAGAAATAACACTTAATGGTGCAGCTGCTAGAAAAGTCGCTCAAGGAGATGTCTTAATCCTAATCACATATGCAATGATGGATATTCAAGAAGCTAAAACTTTTAAACCATCATTAGTATTCCCTAACGAAGACACTAACTTATTAAACTAAACTAGTTGGATAAGAAAACCCTTATAAAAACATTAAAAATAATTGCACCAATACTCTTTGGTGCTTTTTTAATTTGGATTACTTTCAATAATGCAACACCAAAGGAAATAGCCGATGTTATTTCATATATTAAAGAAGCAAATTATTCCTGGGTAATTATTTCCGTTACACTAGGCTTACTGAGTCATTTGTCAAGAGCTTACCGATGGAAATTCACCCTTGAACCACTCGGTTACAAACCAAAATTCATTAATAGTTTTATGGCAGTAATGATTGCCTATTTTGCTAATTTAGGAATCCCACGATCAGGAGAAATATTAAGAGCCACAACACTTACCACCTACGAAGGAATCCCTTTTGAAAAAGCTTTCGGAACAATAATAGCAGAACGCATCGCCGACTTAATTATGAGTATGATTTTTGTTTTTATTGCATTAGCTTTTCAATACGACATGATTATAGACGCCGTAAATCCTGTTTTCATTAGCATTAGAACAAAAATCACAGAAAACCCAACCTCACTGTTCCTCGCATTAGCGTTGATTTCAATAATCGCAAGTACTGGTTGGTTTGTCCTAAGAAAAACCAACAACCCCATTTTACGTAAAATAAAAAACTTTTTTATTGGTTTAAAAGACGGTGTTTTGAGTATAGTTACAATGAAAAAAAAGTGGGCTTTTATATTCCACACCATCTTCATTTGGACTATGTACTTTTTAATGTTTTATGTAATTTTTTTCTCAGTAAAAGAAACCATAAACACCCCAATAAGTACTGCAATAGTTGCGTTTGTGACAGGATCATTTACAATGGCCGTAACAAATGGCGGATTAGGTAGTTTTCCGTTAGTAATTCAAGAGACTCTAAACTTATTTAATATAAGCAATCAAAGTGGTTTAGCTATTGGTTGGATTATGTGGGGTTCTCAAACCTTACTAAACATCGTTTTTGGCGTCATTTCATTCTTTTACCTCCCAATATACAATAGAACAAAATAAACTGTATATTGTACATCCATTTTACTGAAATTCAACATATATAATGAGAAAATTAATTTTACTTATCGCAATCACGTTTACTAGTATTAACATGTTTGCTCAAACTGTTTATAGAGAAATTGATGGTCCAGACGGAGAGAAAAGACAATTAAAAATTCAAGTTCCTAGAAATTACGAAAAAAATGTAGATACCATGTATCCTGTAATAATAGTTTTTGATGGTGATTATCTATTTGAACCAGTGGCAGGTATAGCCGATTATTATTCTTATTGGGACGAAATGCCAGATGCAATTATTGTGGGAATAAACCAAATGAAAACTAAATCAGAAGATTTTGCTTGTGATGAAATTAACGGATTACCTTCCGATACCGGCGCAGCTTTTTTCGAATTCATCACATTTGATTTATTTAACTTCATTGATAACAATTACAGAACAGTTCCTTTTAGAACTATCGTAGGACACGGTGATTCGGCAAACTTCTTGAACTTTTATTTATTTCAAGAAAAACCATTTTTTAGTTCATATATTTCTTTAAGTCCTAGTTTCACTCCTAAAATGGAAGTGCGCTTAAAAGAACAATTTTCTGATCTTCAAAACCCTATCTATTATTCATTAACCACAGCTGAAAATGACCGAAAAAGAAGCAAAACAAGTATTGGAGCTTTAAATAAGTCCCTTGAAGCAATATCAAATGATAACTTTGATTATAACTACAATTACTACAAGGGAAAATCACATTATGAATTGGTAAGTCATGCGCTACCTACTGCCTTTGAAAAAGTCTACAAACTATACAAACCTATTGACAGAAAAGAGTACAAAGAAAAAATGCTGACTTTTGACGAGGGTACTGCATATGATTATTTAGTTAAAAAATACGATACCATAAAAAGTCTTTACGGATTAGACAAACAAATCAGAATTAATGATTTTAATGCAGCAGAAGCAGCATTAAAGAAAACTGAAGAATGGGAAGCTTTTAAATTATTAGGAAAACTTGCAAAAGAAGAATATCCGGAATCTATGTTAGGAATGTACTACATGGGTGTTCATTATGAAAATATCGGAGAACCTAAAAAAGCTATAAAAGCATATCAATCAGGATTCATTATGAATGAAATCGGTCGACTAACAAAAGACGACATGTTGCATTACGCTGAACTCATTAAAGCTGATTTCGGGATAAGGTAATGGCAAAAACTACAACTACTTTTTATTGTCAAAACTGCGGAACATCTTTTGCAAAATGGCAAGGACAATGTACTTCTTGTAACGACTGGAATACCATTGCGGAAGAAATTACTCAAAAAGAAGCTAAAAAAAGTTGGGATATCGGCAATTCTTCTACTAAAAGAAGAGTTGCTAAACCTATTAAAATAGCTGACATTCAAACTTCACAAGAAGTTCGAATGAAAACCACTAGTAAGGAATTTAATCGAGTACTTGGAGGAGGAATTGTTCCTGGATCTTTAACATTATTAGGAGGAGAACCTGGAATTGGAAAATCTACTTTATTACTGCAATTAGCACTAAAACTCCCTTTTAAGACCTTATATGTTTCCGGAGAAGAAAGTGCTCAGCAAATAAAAATGAGAGCAGATCGTTTGACAAAAGACGCGGATAATTGCCTGATTTTAACAGAAACCAATACACAACATATATTCAAACAAATTGAAGCTACCAACCCTGATTTTATCGTAATTGATTCAATCCAAACACTACATACTGATTTTGTAGAATCATCTGCAGGTAGTATCTCTCAAATTAGAGAATGTACCTCTGAATTAATACAATTTGCAAAAGAAACTTCAACCCCTGTTTTATTAATTGGCCACATTACAAAAGACGGAAATATAGCCGGACCAAAAATATTAGAACACATGGTAGATACCGTGTTGCAGTTTGAAGGAGACAGAAATCATGTATATAGAATACTACGTGCTATTAAAAACAGGTTTGGATCTACTCAAGAAATTGGAATATTTGAAATGCTAGGGAACGGATTAAGAGAAGTATCCAATCCTTCAGAAATTCTGATATCAAAAAACTCCGATCAACTTAGTGGTAATGCAATTGCTGTAAGCATTGAAGGCATGCGCACACTTTTAGTAGAAATACAAGCATTGGTAAGTACCGCAGTTTACGGAACACCTCAACGAAGCACCACTGGTTACAACGCTAAAAGGTTAAACATGTTGCTAGCTGTTTTAGAAAAACGAGCAGGATTCAGATTAGGAGCAAAAGACGTTTTCCTAAATATTACTGGAGGGATTTCAGTTGATGACCCAGCAATAGATTTAGCAGTAGTTGCTGCAATATTATCTAGCAATGAAGATATTGTTATAGACAAAAACATTTGTTTAGCAGGAGAAGTAGGACTTTCTGGGGAAATTAGACCTGTAAATAAAATTGACCAACGCATACTAGAAGCGGAGAAACTAGGCTTTACAAGAATGTTAATTTCTAAACACAATAAAATTTCTGTCAAAAAAAACAAGATTGAATTGGTTTTAGTATCAAAAATAGAGGATGTTGTAAGTGAACTTTTAGGCTAATTATTATTCACACACAGCTAACAATCAACTTATGGAAAAATATTTTTGTATATTACGTTAACACATGTTATTTTCGCTAATTATTAACCCCTATCACAAAAAATAATCTTCATGGAATTAATTGAGGTTTTCGGATATCTCTGTGCATTAATAATTGGAATTTCTTTAGGCCTAATTGGCGGAGGAGGCTCAATATTAGCCGTTCCTGTTTTAGCATATTTATTTTGCTTAAATGAAAAAATGGCTACCGCTTATTCATTATTTATTGTAGGGTCCAGCGCACTAGTTGGCGGTATAAAACAACACTATAAAGGCTTCGTAAATTGGAAAATCGCATTTGTTTTTGGAATACCTGCAATAATTGGAGTTACTATAGTCAGAAAGTTTGTCATACCTGTTTTACCAGATATTCTAATAACTATTGACGACTTTGATTTCACAAGAAGAATGGGGATGTTTGGCTTATTTGCTATACTTATGATTCCTGCAGCAATTTCTATGTTAAAGGATAGGAAAGAAATAATAGACCAAGCAAACAAAAACACTACTTACAACTATCAACTTATAGTACTTGAAGGAATTGTTATTGGATCAATAACCGGGTTAATTGGTGCTGGAGGAGGTTTTATAATTATCCCTGCATTAGTGATTTTAGCCAACTTAGATATGAAAACAGCAATAGGAACATCACTTATAATTATTGCTTTAAAATCACTCTTAGGCTTTTTCTTAGGTGATACATTTACCTTAGAGATCGATTGGAAATTCTTAACTGTATTTACAATGATTTCATTAGTTGGTATTTTTATCGGAAGCTACCTTAGCAATTTCATTAATGGAAAAAAACTAAAAAAAGGATTTGGTTATTTTGTTTTCGCAATGGCTTTTTTCATCTTTTACATGGAATTTTTCGTAAAACAATAAATCCCATAGCATTGTGACCTACAATACTATAAAAAACAAGCAACTATTTTTATCTTTGAAAAATAAAATTTAGACAACATGAATATTGAACAAATATATACTGGGTGTTTAGCTCAAGGAGCTTATTATATTGAGTGTAATGGGGAAGTTGCCATAATTGACCCTTTACGCGAGACTCAACCTTACATTAACAGAGCGAAACTAGACGATGCAAAAATCAAGTATATATTTGAAACACATTTTCATGCCGATTTTGTTAGCGGGCATGTTACCCTAGCAAAAAATACTGGTGCAGAAATTATTTTTGGCCCAAATGCTGACACTTCTTATAAAGCTACAATAGCCAAAGATAATCAAGAATTCAAATTAGGAGATATAACAATTAAAGTATTGCACACACCAGGACACACCATGGAAAGCACTACTTATCTATTAATTGATGCAGAAGGAAAAAACCACGCAATATTTAGTGGCGATACATTATTCATAGGAGATGTCGGACGACCAGATTTAGCACAAAAAACAGGTGATCTTACAGAAAATGATTTAGCTGGATATTTATATGATAGTTTACGTAATAAAATAATGCCTTTGGCGGACGATGTAATTGTTTATCCAGCCCATGGAGCTGGATCAGCATGTGGAAAGAACATGAGTAAAGAAACAACAGGTACAATTGGCGATCAGAAAAAAAACAATTACGCCTTACGTGCCGACATGACTAAAGAAGAGTTCATAGCTGAAGTTACTGACGGATTACTACCTCCTCCTGCATACTTTCCTCAAAATGTAAAAATGAACAAGGAAGGTTATGATGATTTAGATATTGTTATAAAAAGAGGCTCACAAGGTTTTACACCAACTGAATTTGAAGAAAAAGTGAATGAAACTGGCGCTATTATCTTAGATGTACGTCATCAAAACGATTTTGTTTTAGGACATATCCCACGTTCAATTTTTATTGGTGTTGACGGCGGGTTTGCTCCTTGGGTTGGCGCATTAATTGCTGATGTAAAACAACCTATTTTATTGGTATGCCCAAAAGGACGAGAAGCAGAAGTAATTACCCGACTATCAAGGGTTGGTTTTGACAACACCATAGGTTTCATAAAAGGAAGCTATGACGCTTGGGCTAAAGAAGGTAGAGAAACCGACACCTTACGATCAATTACAGCTGATGAATTTGCTGCTGAAATGGGAAGTACCAAAGTATTTGATGTACGTAAAGTAGGAGAATTTCAATCCACTCATATTACTAATGCAACACATACTCCATTAAGTAAAATAAACGACCACCTAGACGAATACAAAGCTGAGAAAACAAGTTACATTCATTGTGCTGGAGGTTATCGTTCCGTAATTGCAGCTTCTATTTTAAAAAGCAGAGGAATACATAATATCACCGATGTAAAAGGCGGTTTTGGAGCTATTAAAAAAACAAGCGTTTCTATTTCTGATTACGTTTGTCCATCAACCTTATAACACACAACTAAACAACACATGAAAAACTTAACACAAGCAGACTGGAGTACTTCTATTAAAGAAGACAATACTGTTATTTTAGATGTAAGAACTCCTAATGAATGGGCGGAAGGAATTATTGAAAACGCTATTCTAATAAACATTTTAGAACCTCAATCATTCATGGGAGAAATTGAAAATCTTGACAAAAGTAAAAACTATTATGTGTATTGCAGAAGTGGCGCTAGAAGTGGACAAGCTTGCCAAGTAATGAATTCAATAGGAATTAATGAAACTAACAATTTGAGTGGAGGGATTTTAGAGTGGACTGGAAAAACAGTACTTCCAAACTAGATACTAATCTCAGGAATTAAAAAAGGGTATAAAATCAAATGATTTTATACCCTTTTTTAAGTTTCCTTAAAACCAACGAGTAATTGCCCAAAAAACTTTTTTGGAAATTTTTATCTCCTCCCCAGCCCAAAGCAATAGTTCTACTACTTTCAGGGATATAATTAGTTTTAAAAATGTAATCTCAAACACTTAAGCTTATTCCGAAATTCACTCCATTTTTACGTTCTTCTGGAAGTGATTTAGCATGATGATACAAATGCATTACTGGATTATTAAAAACATCCTTAAACACTCCCCAAGACACCTTAATATTCGCGTGATTTATTGTCCTATTGCAATCGCTACAAAGTGCACTATAAAAGCTTGTTCAGGCTCAAAACCACCTAATAACATAACCGCTATTGTTTTTAATGGTTTGTAAAATATGTTTTCTATCTAAGGGTAACGAAGGTGTGCAGTAAAACCCATTTCTTTAACAGAATGGTGTACTTGATGAAACTTCCACAAAAATTCATATTAATGCAATAACACATGTGTAAACCACTGTACAAAATCTAGTAAAATAAAGAATAGTAATAATTGTTCCTAATTTGCCAACTCAGTTATATCAAACAGCATTATACTATTTCTTGTAACTCTTATATCACAGAACAATAACCCGAGTATTCTATAAAGACCACTAACAACAATTGAGAATACAAAAAAATTGAAATACATATAAAACCCATCCAACCAAAAATATTTTCTAAAATATTTTTGGTTTTTTCGTCAAGGAAACACTATTTACACCCCTCAAACAAGAAGAGATATTAATGTTAACCCCCAGAAAAAATTGATATACCAAGGCACTTCAAACAATTATAGACTTCCGCTAAAAGATTGTATGAATACTTCTATGTGTTTTTCCATTGGAATAAATATACAATTAAGAAAATTAAGGAGCTGGATTTGGCATTACAGCATGTATTGCTTCAATCTCATTTAAAATATCATCCGACAAAGTAATATCAATACTAGATATATTCTCTTTTAATTGAGTAATTGTTGTAGCACCTACAATATTACTTGTTACAAAAGGCTGTTGATTCACAAAAGCTAGCGCTAAATGCGTTAAACTCATATTATATTTATCAGCCAAGTCCATATACTTTTGTATTGCATTAGTAGATTGCTCACTTGAATAACGAGAATACCTTGGAAATAGTGATACTCTACCAACTGTTTTTGGATCTCTAATATATTTGCCAGACAATGTTCCAAAAGCTAGTGGAGAATACGCCAATAAACCTACTTCTTCACGCATGGATACTTCAGCTAAACCATTTTCATAACTTCTATTAATAAGCGAATATGCATTTTGTATGGTTTTTATTCTAGGCAATCCTTTTTTAGAAGCTTCTAAAAATTTCATTGCTCCATAAGGCGTCTCATTAGAAACTCCAATTTGTCTTATTTTCCCTGCAGTTACAAATCCATCTAAAACCGATAAGGTTTCCTCAAAATTATCCTGACACTCTTCAGTATTATCATGTTTATAATCTCTTTGACCAAAAATATTTACATTCCGTTCTGGCCAATGCAGCTGATACAAGTCAATATAATCAGTATGCAAACGCTTTAAACTATTTTCTAATGCCAAAGTCAAGTTCGCTTTAGAATAACTTAAATCTTCACGTATCCAATCCATACCTCGGTTAGGGCCTGCAATTTTGGTTGCCAATACTACATCCTTTCTATTTCCTGTTTTAACAAACCAAGACCCTATATATTCTTCTGTTTTCCCTTGAGTTGCCGCACTTGGTGGCACCGCATACATTTCTGCTGTATCAAAAAAATTAACTCCATTTCTTAAAGCATAATCCATTTGCTCATGTGCATCTTCCTCAGAATTCTGATTTCCAAATGTCATGGTTCCTAAACAAATTTTACTTACTTTAATATCTGTTTTTGGTATCGTTGTATACTTCATTTTATAAAATTATGATATTGGGTTTGATACAAAACACGTTATTTCGAGGAGTTATTTTACGACAAAGCAATCAGTTTAAACATTCTAACTAGGTTTAAACTGATTGCCTCACTATCACTCGAAATGACGTACTTATTATTGTTCTAAAATCAGCAATCGTTAATCTTAAATAAACAAAACTTCTCGATACCCCAATCAAGTTGAGGGCAAGCTATTTTTTCTCTTAGTTACACTTCATAAAAACACTTGAAGTGACACGTTCATTTAAATTTAATTTCGAATTCGATTTCAACTTCATTTTTTACTGCACTTCACTTAATAACTTAGAAACCTCATCTAACTTAGGCGTTAAAATCACTTCAATCCTACGGTTTTTAGCTTTTCCTTCTGGAGTGTCATTACTCGCAATTGGCGAATATGCACTTCTACCAGCAGCAGTTAAACTCTCTGCATTGATGTTTTTATTTTCTTGTAAAATAGTTACAATTGCGGTAGCTCTTTTAGTTGACAAATCCCAGTTACCTGAAATATCACCTTTCCCATTAAAGGCATCATTATCGGTATGCCCTTCAATCAACACATTAATTTCAGGATTCTCTGCTAAAACTGTCCCTAATTGTGTTACCGCTTTTTTTCCTTGTGTACCAATTTTCCAACTTCCTGATTGAAACAATAATTTGTTCTCCATAGAAACATATACTTTCCCATCACGTTGTTCTACAGTCAGTCCTTTTCCTTCAAAATTTGTTAAGGCTTTAGAAATAGAGTTTTTCAACGCTTTCATATTTGCATCTTTTGCTGCTAATGCACCTTCCAGTTCGTCAACTCTTTTAGATCGTAAATCTAATTCTTTTTGCAATCCTACTAAACGAGCGTTTTCAGCTGCCAATGCTTTTTCTTTATCTTCTAACTGCTGTAACAATGCTCTATTCTTAGCAGTGTTCTTTGCTAATTCTGACGCGCTAGCTTCTTCCAGTTGCTTATATGACTTCCCTAATCCATCAACTTTTGCTTGAGAATTTGCTATTTCATTTGCTAAATTTGCTTTGTCAGCTTTTAACTTTTCTAATTCTGAATTTGTGGTGGCTAAATCAGTTTCTAACTGAGCTGTTAGCTCATCACAATCTTTCTTTTTATCTTCTAATGCTCTATGCGTTTTCTTTAATTTAGCATAATTGCTTTCTAAATCGGTAAAAACCTTCTTTGACACGCATGAAGTAACTAATATTGCTCCTAATATTACTAATGAAATTTTTCTGATCATAATTTATTGTTTTAATACGATAGTCTTCGACAAACTCAGACTGACATTACTACTCTATTTAAATTTATTGTTTTTGTGCATTTCCAAAATTTCACAAATTTTGGTCGGGCTATCCGCTATATCTTTTTAAGCTGTTCTCGATACAAATTTATTCGTTATCACTTCATAAATTCACTCGAACTGACGCTTAAAAAGGATGTCGCTTCTATCCCTAATGCAGTTATTATTTATATCCTTTTTAAATCTCAAATCATCATTTTTTACAATCAACCTCACACCTCACCAGCCAATCAAGTTGAGTGTAAACGCAAAGCTTCTCCCTCAAAGGCGAGAAAACTTTTTAACTTCTAAAATCAACAATCACTTAATCTATCTCCACTACAATGGGGCAATGATCCGAATGCTTCGCTTCCTGTAAAATCACCGCTCTTGTTAATCTATCCTTTAAAGGAGCTGATACCATTGCATAATCCAGTCGCCAACCTTTATTATTATTTCTTGCATTTGCTCTGTAACTCCACCAACTATATTGATGTGGTTCACTATTAAAATGACGGAAAGAATCTATAAATCCGTTATTAATAAAACCACCAATCCACTCTCGTTCTATTGGTAAAAACCCTGAAGTATTTTTTAAGCCTTTTGGATTATGGATATCAATCTCTTCATGGCAAATATTATAATCGCCACAAATAATTAGATTCGGAATTTCTTCTTTCAAGTCATTAATGTATTTCTGAAAGTCAGCCATATACTTAAACTTAAATTCTAAACGAGCATCATTAGTTCCTGATGGCAAGTACAAACTCATAATAGAAACATCGTCAAAATCGACACGAATGTTTCTTCCTTCAAAATCCATATACGCTATCCCCGTTCCATACTCAATATGCTTTGGCTCAGTTTTAGACAAAATTGCTACACTAGAATAGCCTTTTTTTTCTGCACTATACCAATAATTAAACGGATATCCAGCCTCTTCAAAAACAGACAAATCTAACTGTTCCTTATGTGCTTTTGTTTCTTGAATACAGATAACATCAGGATTCGCTTGTTGTAGCCATTCAATGAAGCCTTTTTTAAGTGCCGCTCGAATACCATTAACATTGTAAGAAATAATTTTCACGTGGTGTTTCTTTATTTAGTTTTGTTTACCCCGCTAAAATAACGAAACATCCCCTAAATTTTACGTTAATGAACTCTTAAATTTCAACAACTTATTCACTAAAAAACACCTCCTGTATTTAAAGTGTAAAAAAATGTACTTTTGTACTGGAATAAAACTGCACTATCAGCGTTTAACACTTAATGAGAATACTCTTATTTTTACTTTTTACTTCTATTAGCTTTTTGTGTTTCACTCAAGAAACCAATACTAATCGCATACAAAAAAAAGTTCATGTAAAAGACTCTATCCTTATAGACTCGGTCAGTATTACTCCTTTTCAGTTTAAGCTTTTTGATAAAAATTTAAAACAAATTGACACTACTTATTATACCGTAGATTATGGAAAAAGCATCCTTCAAATAAAAAATACCGATAGCATTGCTACAGATTCTATTTATATTCACTACACCAAGTACCCAGACTTTGTAACTAAAAAATATTTTTTATTAGACAAAAGTATCATTGTAAATAACACTACAAATACCGATAAACTATACAGCCTTGGAGTAACAAACATAAAGCGAAACTACATTCCTTTTGAGGGCTTAGAAACCTCAGGAAGTATTTCAAGGGGGATATCCGTTGGAAACAATCAAAACTCTGTTTTAAACTCAGAGCTAGATTTACAAATATCTGGAAAAATATCTGACAAGGTTTCTATTAGAGCTTCTTTACAGGATTCCAACATCCCTTTACAGGAAGGTGGTTACTCCCAAAAATTAAACGAATTTGACCAAGTATTTATTGAACTATTTAGTGATAATTGGCTCTTACGAGCGGGTGATGTAAACTTGGAAAATAAGAGTTCTTATTTTGGAAAGTTTACCAAAAAAGTTCAAGGAATATATGCTACCGGAACTATAAAACGAGACAGTAGCGAAACAAGGCTATTTGCTGCTGGCGCTTTAGTGAAAGGACAATATGCAAAAAGTGAATTTAAGGGACAGGAAGGAAACCAAGGCCCCTATAAACTTACCGGACAAAACGGAGAGTTATTCATCTTATTAGTCTCTGGAAGTGAAACAGTTTACATTAACGGCTTACCTCAACAACGTGGAGAAAACAACGATTATGTAATTGATTACAATGCTGGTGAAATAATTTTTAACGCCACTAATCCGATTACCTCTGAAATGAGAATCACGGCTGAATACCAGTTTAGTGACCAGAACTATAGTAGGATTATTGCCTATGGCGGTGGTGGGCATAAGGACAAAAAATTTAGTATCGATGCGCATGTGTATACTGAAAATGACGCTAAAAACCAGCCTCTACAACAAAGTTTAAGTTCCGAACAAGTTGCAATTTTAAAAGCTGCTGGGAACAACGCTAATTTAATGAATGCTCCTTCGGCTATTCCTGAACCCTATTCTGAAAACAGAATTTTGTACAAAAAAGAAACCATTGGAGGAATAGACGCATTTGTATTTTCTAATGAACCAACCGACGTACTGTTTCAAGTGAAATTTAGTTTAGTTGGAAACAATCAAGGGAATTATGTATTAGCAAATAGCAATGCTATTAGTAATATATATGAATACGTAGCTCCTATCGGCGGCATTGCTCAGGGTAATTACGAACCTATAATTAAATTAGTAGCTCCCACAAAATTACAAATGGCAATTATTGATGCTAGTTATACTCCAAATGAGAGAACCAAAATTGATTTTGAATTGGCAGGAAGTAAAAATGATTTAAACTTATTTTCTGACATTGATGATGAAGACAATGATGGATTTGCAGGGAAATTAACCATAGAACGAAACATCCTAAAACAAGATAGCTCTTGGAATTTAAATGCATTTATTGATACTGACTATGTAAACAAGAACTTTAGAACGGTTGAACGTTTATATCGCGTAGAATTTGATAGAGATTGGAACTTAGAAAACCCGTTAGGGAATCAGAATATTATTAGTTCTGGAATAAGCCTGAATCATCATAAAAAAGGAATTATCAATTACACTTATGAACATTTAGAATACTCCGAAAATTATAACGGAAATAGACATGTATTGAATAATGATTTACACCTAAATAAATTCCGAATAGCTTCTAATTCTAGTTTTTTGAAAGGTTCATCGGAAAGCTATGATTCTAAATTTTTACGTATTTCTGCTCGTATTTTATACGAATTAAATAAAGGATGGGTTGGCGCAAAAACAAGTTTAGAAAACAATCAATTGGAAGATAAAATCAGTAAATTACTTACAGGTAACAGTCAAAAATATAATGCTTACGAAGTGTTTTCTGGTATTGGCGATAGCACCAATGTATTTGCTGAAATAGGCTACAAATATCGTGTAAACGACAGTTTAAAAAACAACGAATTAGCAAGGGTAAATAACTCCAATACCTATTATTTAAAATCTAAGTTAATCAACTCCCCACGAACAAAATTGAGTTTACACGCAAATTACCGTGAGTTAAGTTATGAAGACGAAACTATTCCAAATGAAAAATCATTGAATGGAAGAGTTTTATACAACCAAGGATTCTTTAATCAGTTTTTAAACTTAAACACCGTATTTGAAGTAAACTCTGGTGTAGTACCTCAGCAAGATTTTACCTATGTAGAAGTTGATGAAGGTCAAGGATATTACACCTGGATAGATTATAACGAAAATGCAATTCAGGAACTAAATGAGTTTGAAGTAGCACAGTTTCAAGACCAAGCAAGCTTTGTTAAAATATTACTTCCTAATCAGGTTTTTATCAAGACAGAACAAAATAAATGGAGCGCCTCATTAACCATCAACCCAAAAGTATGGATTGATTCTGATAATGGTTTTAAAAAAATTGTTTCAAAGTTTTTCAATCAAACCTCCTTTTTAATTAACAAGAAAACCAAACGAGAAGACACCTTTAACTTCACCCTTTTTAAAAGAGAAGACGACAAATTATTAACCATAAACTCTAGTTTTAAAAACACCTTGTTTTTCAATAGAGCAAAACAAAATTTTTCTACTTCGTATACATACTTACAAAACAGAAACAGGAATATTTTAAGCATTGGTTTTCAAGAGAACAATGCAACAAATAATCAACTGTTATTTATTCACAAGTTTTATAGTAGTTGGCTATTTGAATTCCGTAATAATCTAGGAGCAAATAAAAATGAATCTGAAAATTTCAGTACAAACAACTATGAGTTAAAAAGCTGGGGGACGAATCCTAAAATTTCTTTTTTAGCGGCTACAAATACAAAATTAGATCTCTTTTACGAATACTCCGTTCAAGAAAACGAAATAGGTGAGTTTGAAACCTTGAAGCAACAGCGTATGGGGTTTTCATTTTCAGTAGCCAAGAAGGATAAAGTATCCTTAAATGGGGAGTTCAATTATTATATTAATGATTTTACCGGAAGCTCATTCTCTCCTGTTGCCTACCAAATGCTAGAAGGATTAGAGAAAGGGAAAAACCTGACTTGGAATGTATTTGCTCAAAAAAGAATTACCAAGTTTTTAGATTTAAACCTAACCTACTTTGGAAGAAAAAGTGAGACTTCTAAAACCATACATACCGGTAATATTCAATTGAAAGCCTTTTTTTAGGCTTCCATTACTCTACAACTTAACATAAAAAAGACAGCCATTGCTGACTGTCTTCAAT
The DNA here is from genome assembly GCA_013214625.1 of Flavobacteriaceae bacterium. GTDB lineage: Bacteria > Bacteroidota > Bacteroidia > Flavobacteriales > Flavobacteriaceae. The sequence continues at coordinate 42,626 of JABSPO010000002.1, read as the reverse complement.
ACAGTAGTTAAATCACCATACAGTTTGCTCCATATTTTTTAATTCATTTAAAATTAAAGGCTTTATATTCCCTCCTTGGGAAGCCCATGGCATAGGACAAAATGATTTAATCCAAAAAGAACTATTCTTATTTTCTTCTAAAATAAAAACACCTACAATTTTATTTGATGAAACTATGTAATATACAAATGTAAAATCATCATATTTCAACCTAAAACCCTTAATTAGGCGCTTATCTATATCATTATGATGCACTATTTCAAATGATTTTTGAGTAGCAAACATTTTTTGATATTCATCAATTAAAAATTTCACATATTCTTCTTTCTTACCCGAAATTTCATCAAAAGAATTTGCTTCTTTTGGAGATAAAAATTGACTGATTTTTGTTTTATCATATTTTTTTTGCAAAAAAACTTCTTCTATAAAATCTTTTATGATGTCTTTAGGCCTATCTTTTTTGCAACTTGCCAGGATAAAGAAAACACTCGCTAGTAATATTATTTTTCTCATATTTTAAATATTTAATCACAATCTTTGGGCTAAGCTCCGATAGCGAGGATTTGAAATCCGTGCAAGCCATGTTATTACGGCTCGCACGGAAAACATTTCCGCGCTATCGGGTAACTACATTTACTTTGACAAAAACCGTTATGCAGTAGATACAAGTCAGCCAAAATATAACATTTTCACAAAACCCTTAATGAGAGAGAACGAATCAACCAACAGTTGCCAACAACAGCCAACAATTGTCAACACTAATAAATTTTGAGGTTGTGGAGTAGTTGCTGGATAACAAAAAAGCCTTTCGTAATTGAAAAACTTTTTAATTTGGAATTTTTGAAATACCAAAATATTAAATAAATACTAGCTTTAGCGTAAATAACTAAAGCTAGTATTATTTATAGCTGCAGTTAAAAGTTTATATTATTAGAATCAAAATTCGATTCTTCATAATTTAAATACCCTTAGCTAATTATATAAAAAAGAAAAAAAACTACCATTATAAATCCAATGTTGGTTCTCCTTTTTATAAATATCTACACTAGAAGCTCCCCATCTTCCTACAGCTATTATACAATACTTTCCATCTTTAAGAAAAATTGGCTTACTAATTATATGTAACTTATTTCTTTCTTTAGTTTTTTTGTTTAAAGAATATTCTCTTGTATTCCATCTATAATTTGTTTTATATTCTTCTATTGACATCTCTTTTAAAAATACAACTTCACTCTTTATTTGTTTCCTTAAGCAATTTTTTAAATCAAAAGAATTATTTTTAATCTGTTTTTCAAATAAAAGAATATCTTTTTCTTCAAATTGATCTATTTTTTTTTTAATTGCGTTAATAAATTCTGGAGATTTTATTAGTTCAATTAAGCTTTTATCATCTTGATGAAATAAATCTAAATTTTCTTTATTACCCTTATTCAAATTTTCTTGAACAAAATCTTCAGTGAATTGTTTATAATTAATTTCTTGTGAACTACATGATATATTTGTAAACAACACGAATATATATATGTATTTAATTTTTAAAAACATGGTGAGTTTGAATTTACGACATTACTAATTGGACCAATAGATTGACTTCCGTCTTCATCTATATAATATTGAGTTACACCAAGAGATTCTGCTATACCTAGCCAATGAATTTCTTCTCGATCATTAAATTCGGGGTATACTTCAGAAAACAATGATGTTTCTTCCATAGAGCCTCCAAAAACAAGTTTCTTTAAATAATCATCTGTCATTTGTATGCTACTAGTATTATATCCCATACTTAATCCTGAATTTCTTAAAGCACTAATCATATCATCCACATACCTTTGCATATATGCATGCTGTAAATCATTTAATGTGTTAGCTACAATTCCTAAAGGATTACTTGTGCTTAAAAAACTAATATAACCATTGAATAAATTAATAAAATCTGTATCCGTACTTCCAATTGGTAAAGTAATTTGATCTGTACTATATAAATAAGTTAAATGAGCATGTATACTCTCATGGATAATAACTTTAGCAATTGCTAAGTTTCTTCCGTTATTAATTACATCACTATCTACAAGTATATTATAGTTGCATTTTGGTACGCCATTCACATCATTACATTCAGCGGTTGGACTTGTTGCGGCAAAAAGATATGGACCACCATTAAAAGGGCTATCTTCATAATTTAGGTTAAGTTTATTTATGTCTATCTCCCTACAAACCTAACTACTCTTTCAGTACAATACTTCTTATAATGAGTGTGCTATACATTTGATTGAGTAAACTAGCCATTGTTATTAGCAAACACCATATTACAACGCGAAACTACATCAATTATTATAAATTACAGTTCATGGTGATTGGGTATTTTATACTCATCATTAGTAGTGTTAAATCAGCTATACAACTACTAGTTCCTGTTTATTCATTTTATGTTTCCCAATATTTTAAATTGTTTTTCAAGTTTAATAACTCTTAACACTCACCTTAATTACCCAATCAAATTGAGCACAGGTGCTCTCTCAAAGGGAGAGGAAACCTCTTACCTTATAATTATAACGTTATGCTAAATTTATGTCAGCAACTCATTAGCATACGCATAGTTATGCGACTCTGAAATAAATTCAGAGTGACGTCTATTACCAAACAAAAAGAGCGACTCGAAAGTCGCTCTTTAAATATTCTAATGCAGTTAACACCTACATTTTTGATAACCAGTGTTTCATATTCACCTCTTGGTCAATAATAGCACTTAATTCTTCTATTTTCACTCTTTTTTGCTCCATCGTATCTCTATGACGAATGGTAACTGTATTGTCCTCTAACGATTGATGATCAACAGTAATACAGAAAGGGGTTCCCGCAGCATCTTGACGTCTGTAACGCTTCCCAACTGCATCCTTTTCGTCATAAATTACATTGAAGTCCCATTTTAAATCAGCAACTATTTGTTTAGCAACTTCAGGCAATCCATCTTTCTTTACTAACGGAAATATTGCTGCTTTTGTAGGCGCCAATACCGCTGGTAGTTTCAATACCGTACGTGTTTTACCATCTCCTAAGTCCTCTTCTTGTAAAGAGTTAGAGAATACTGCTAAAAACATTCTATCCAATCCTATAGATGTTTCTACAACATATGGCGTGTAGCTTTCATTTAATTCAGGGTCGAAATATTGTAATTTCTTACCGGAAAATTTTTCATGTGCTTTTAAATCGAAATCTGTTCTTGAATGGATTCCTTCTAATTCCTTAAATCCGAATGGGAAGTTAAATTCAATATCAGAAGCAGCATCAGCGTAATGCGCTAGTTTTTCATGATCATGGAAACGGTAATTTTCCTCACCTAAACCTAATGACAAATGCCACTTCAATCGTGTCTCCTTCCATTGATCATACCATTCTTTTTGAGTTCCAGGACGTACAAAAAATTGCATTTCCATTTGTTCAAACTCACGCATTCTGAAAATAAACTGTCTTGCAACAATCTCGTTTCTAAACGCTTTACCCGTTTGCGCAATACCAAAAGGAATTTTCATTCGTCCTGTTTTTTGCACATTAGCAAAGTTTACAAAAATACCCTGCGCTGTTTCCGGGCGCAAATACAAATCCATTGCAGTTTCTGCAGAAGCACCTAACTTCGTGCCAAACATTAAGTTAAACTGACGCACATCTGTCCAGTTTTTTGATCCTGACACCGGACAAGCAATTCCTAACTCTTCAATAAAAGCCTTTACTTCATCAAGTTTCTCTTCTTCTAAAAGCTTCCCTAATTTATCCAACAGTGCTTGCTTTTCAGCTCTGTATTTTAAAACTTTAGGATTAGTTGCTTCAAATTCTGCTTTATCAAAAGCTTCACCAAAACGCTTCTCAGCCTTTTTGATTTCCTTTTGTGCTTTAGTTTCTAATTTCTCAGCAAAATCTTCTACTAAAACATCAGCTCTATATCTTTTTTTAGAATCTTTATTATCTATTAACGGATCACTAAAGGCATCAACATGCCCAGAAGCTTTCCATGTAGTAGGATGCATAAATATTGCAGCATCAATACCTACAATATTATCATGCAATTGCACCATTGATTTCCACCAGTATTCTCTGATGTTTTTCTTTAACTCTGCTCCATTTTGAGCATAATCATATACTGCGCTTAAACCGTCATATATTTCACTTGACTGAAATACATATCCATACTCTTTTGCATGAGCGACAACTTTTTTAAACTGATCTTCTTGTTTTGCCATAATGATCGCAAAATTACATAATTTATTGTGTTTTAAATTACGTGAATGAGAATAAAAAATGTAAATATGTTTGAATAAATAAATTTACTCGGAACACCCCTACAAGACATGGGTTAGTCCTATTTTTTATTAGGAAGGAAAGCCTCAGAATAATAAACCCCACTGGTGGGAAAAACTTTTCATCAACCTGTAATAAATAACTATTTGAACCACTAAATAAGAAAAGACTAGATATTATGACAACAGATGAGGCCATCAAATTTTTCAATAAATTAAGAAGTCAAACCACTAGAAAATCTGAATTAAAAGTATACGATGATTTTATTCAAACGTTAACAAGGTTAAGTAAAAGAAACTTTTCAATAGAAGACATCATTTCTATTGAAACAAAACTTGATGCCCTTGAATTAAACTTAAATGATGAGAACAGGAAAAAACACTTTAGAAAGGCTCTTAATTCTTTTAAAGAATATTTAAAAACAGAATTCTCTTTAATTTCAAAAGGATATTATACTGCAATTGGAATGAGCCTAGGAATGTGTTTTGGAGTTGCTTTTGGATCAGCAATTGAAAAAACAATAGGAACATCTTCTGGATTAGCTATAGGAATGTTGATCGGCTTAGTGATTGGTAGAATTATGGATACTAAAGCAGAAAAAGAAGGCAAGGTATTGTAAGAAACACTTCAAAACCGATATTGGAGAATACACTATCTTTATTATTATTTAAAATATTTTCCGTTTTCCTGTAATAAATATTGATTTGAGACACTAAACAAGAAAAGACCAAAAGTGAGTAGCGATTTTTACACCACACAAATTTTACCCTATGCCGCAATTATCATCAAAATTTGCAGAGCATATACCGATACTCAAGAAGATTTTGAGGATTATTACCAAGAAGTATGTTTGCAAATTTGGCGCAGCAAAGACAGCTTCAAGGAACAATCAGCATGGTCTACTTGGATATACAGGTTGTCATTAAATGTTTGTTTAACTTTCTTAAAGAAAAAGAAAAACAACAAACAAAATGCTCCTTCTGATTTACTACCTGACGAGGTTTTAGTAGATAGTCGTGCATTTGCTGATGAATCTCTTAATCAACTATATAGTGCCATCAGGCAATTATCTGAGATTGACAGAGGGGTTATTTTACTGTACTTAGAAGAAAAATCTTATCAAGAAATCGCTGACATTATTGGTACCAATACAAACAATATTGGTGTGCGTATTACACGTATTAAAGAACGCTTAAAAAAAATATTAAGCAATTAAATTACTTAAAAAAAACACTATTATGGAAAAATCAATAGAAACAATTTGGAAAGAAGGTTTTATAAAAAATGATGCCTTAGTTGCACCAAAATTAAATGACTTATACAATCAAAAATCGATAGACATCGTTGAGAAATTCAAACGCATGTATAAATTAAATCGAATCGGAATAGTTGCTTTTGCAATAATAATTATCCCTCTTTCATATGTAACAGGAATGATATATATGGGTATACCGATGGCCTTGCTTTTTATTGCTGTAACTTTTGTTGCGCAGAAATTCAGTAATCAACTAGATACTATTGATAAAAACACGAGTAGTTATGAGTACTTAAGCTCTTTTGATAAGTGGGTAAAAGACATGATTGCAGTAAATTCTAAACTATCTACCTTTTTGTATCCCTATGTCTTTTTGGCAATGGTACTTGGCTTTTGGTTTATTGACATTGATGGAACTATATTAGGTGATCGTTTTATAAACGGATTTGTTTCTGAATTTCCTACAACTTCTTTAGTCAATGGTTTTCCAATACTCTTACTTATCCCTTTCTTCTTAGTCATTGGTATATTAGCTTTTTTTGGTGGTAAGATTGGAAAATGGGACATCAACTTAATCTACGGAGGAATATTAAACAAACTAGAAGATTTACTTTCAGACATGGAGGAATTAAGGAAATAATTTCTTCTTACATATTATACAAAAAACAAAAAATCCCGAAACGAAAGCTTCGGGATTTTTTTGTTTTATAACATCATTTAATTACCAAATTCTTACTCTTTCATCTTCAGCAAGATACATACTATCACCCTCTTTAATATTAAACGCATCATAAAATGCATCTACATTTTTAAGTGGTTGAGAAGCCCTTACCATCCCTGGAGAATGTGGGTCAGTTTTAATTTGATTCTTTAATGCCTCATCTCTATATTTAGACCTCCAAACAGTTGCCCAAGACATAAAATAACGCTGTTCTCCTGTAAATCCATCTATTCTTTCTGGTTTTCCATTCTTTTCATAATATAGTTGTAATGCATCATATGCAACATTAACTCCACCAAGATCTCCTATATTTTCACCTAGAGTAAACTCTCCATTAATATTCGTTTCAGGCAACACTTCAATTTCGGAATATTGATCCGCTAATGCTTTCCCTAAAACCTTAAATTTTTCAGCATCTTCTTCAGTCCACCAATTGTTTAAATTTCCGTTTTTATCAAAACGAGCACCTGAATCATCAAAACTATGTGAAATTTCATGACCAATTACAGCGCCTATTCCTCCATAGTTTACAGCATCATCAGCATTATAATCATAAAAAGGAGGTTGTAAAATAGCTGCTGGAAATACAATTTCATTATACGATGGATTGAAATATGCATTTACAGTTTGCGGAGACATATGCCATTCCGTTTTATCAACTGGCTCATTCAACTTGTTTATATTTTCTTTAAAACGCCATTCAGAAACATTTTGCATGTTTTCAAAATATGAGTTTCCTTTTGCAATGTTTAATTTACTATAGTCTTTCCATTTATCTGGATAACCTATTTTAACAGTAGTTGCTTTTAATTTTTCAATTGCTTTTAGCTTGGTATCCTCACTCATCCAAGCCACATTGTTTATTCTATTCTCAAATGCCTTTAATACATTTGTAATCATCCTTTTTGCTTTAGCCTTTGCCTCTGGAGGAAATTTTTCAGATACATACAACTTCCCTAAAGCCTCACCCACAGTTCCGTTTACTGTAGCAAGAGCTCTCTCAGTCTTTGGGCGTTGTTCTTTAGCTCCTTTCAAAGTTTTAGAGTAGAACTCCCAATTTGCTTTTTCTAATTCTTCACTTAACTTTCCAACTGAATTATTAAATACCCCCCATTTTAAGTATGCTTTCCAATCAGAGATATTGTTTTCCGTAAAAACTTCTTGTAATGCTTTAGTATATTTTAATTGACTAACAATTACTGTGTCTAATTTTGCTATACCTAAACCAGTAAAATAATGCTTCCAGTTAATGCTGGGTACCATTTTTTGAAGATCTGTAATTGCCATTGGATTATACCTATTACGTGCATCTCTTCGTTCAACCTTGTCCATTTTTGGAATAGCAAGTTTAGTCTCAAAACTTAAAATTTGCTTTGCTGATTTTGCAGCAAGCTCTTCTGAGTCTCCTAGATATTGAAGCATTTTAGTAATATGAGAAACATACTTCTCTCTCTTCTCTTTTGAGTCCGAATCTTCTTTTATATAATAATCTCTGTCTGGCAACCCCACACTTCCCGCTCCAAGATATACTACATTTTTATTACTATCTTTAGAATCTGCACCAATATAAGTGCCAAAAAAAGCAGTACTCCCTTTTGGCTCCATTGCTGTTAAATACGCTTGTAAATCCGAAATATTATCTATAGCTTCTATCTGAGTTAATACCTCTTTTATAGGCGTTATCCCAAGTATATCTCTTTGTTTTGTATTAAGTATTGACTTGTATAGATAAAGTGCTTTAGCCTGATCAGAATTCTCTTTAATACTAACATCGTTCATTGCTTTATTTACAATAGAAAGCACATCGTCATCAGTCATTTTACGAAGTTCATCAAAACTCCCCCAACGAGTTCTATCATCAGGTATTATATTATTTTTCAACCAAGTTCCGTTAATAAACTGGAAAAAATCTTCGTTAGGACTTATGGTTTTATCCATTAAATCTACATTAATCCCATTAGTAATACTAACAACTTCTTGTTCTTTGGTATTATCTTTACATCCTACAATAGCAATTGAAGCTAACGCACCTATATAAACCGTTTTTTTTAAATTCATTATATGAAAGAATTATAGTTTTTACGAATATAAGTAAATTAATTGTTTCTTTATAAAGCAAAAAAAATCCCGAAGCTTTCGCTTCGGGATTTTTAATATATTAGAAAATCTAATGGCGATTATACAATCGGACCACCTTTCATTATTTCTTCATTTGCATAGTCTTCAAACTTTTCGAAGTTCTTTTTAAACGATGCTGCTAATTCGTTAGCTTTAGCGTCATACGCTGTAGCATCAGACCAAGTTCCTCTAGGATTTAACACCTCTGTTGGAACATTAGGACAAGTTGTAGGCATATCCAATCCGAAAATTGGGTGCTGTACAAACTCAACATCTTTTAACCCACCGTTTAAAGCTGCAGTAATCATAGCTCTTGTAGAACTTAATTTCATTCTGTTACCAACTCCGTAACCTCCACCAGTCCAACCAGTGTTTATCAACCATACATTTACATCAGCCTCTTGCATTTTAACACTTAGCATTTCAGCATATTTTGTTGGATGTAATGGCATAAATGGCGCTCCGAAACAAGCAGAAAAACTTGGTACTGGCTCGTTAATTCCAGCTTCAGTACCCGCTACTTTTGCTGTATATCCTGAAATAAAGTGGTACGCCGCTTGACCAGGAGTTAACTTAGAAATAGGAGGCAATACACCAAATGCATCAGCAGTAAGGAAGAATATGTTTTTAGGATTCTTTCCTATTGATGGTTTTTGAATATTATCAATATGATAAATAGGATAACTTACACGTGTATTTTGTGTAATTGAAGTGTCTTCATAATCTACCGCTCCTTTATCGTCTAAAATAACGTTTTCAAGGATTGCTCCTCTTCTTATAGCCTTATAAATTTCCGGCTCTTTTTCAGCAGAAAGATCTATTACTTTAGCATAACAACCTCCTTCAAAGTTGAATACTGTATTTTCATTTGTCCAACCGTGCTCATCATCACCAATTAACTTACGTGCTGGATCACATGATAAAGTTGTTTTTCCAGTTCCTGATAATCCGAAGAAAATTGCAGTGTCACCATCCTCACCAACATTTGCAGAACAATGCATTGGTAAAGTGTTTTTATCAACTGGTAAAATAAAGTTTAATGCAGAGAAAATTCCTTTTTTGATTTCTCCTGTATATCCTGTCCCTCCTATTAAAGCAATTTTACGTGTAAAATCTAAAATAGCAAAGTTATGCTGGCGTGTACCATCAACAGCAGGATCAGCCATAAAACCTGGAGCATTTATTACAGTCCATTCTGGGCTGAAATTTTCTAATTCAGATTCTGTTGGTCTTAAGAACATATTATAAGCAAACATGTTTGACCATGGACGCTCATTAATTACTCTAATGTTTAATTTGTAATCTTCGTCAGCACAAGCATAACAATCTCTTACAAAAATTTCTTTTTCTGACAAGTAAGTAACTACTTTATCATATAATTTTTGAAACTTATCACTATCAAAAGCAAGGTTGATATTCCCCCACCAAACTTTATCTTCAGTGATTGCATCTTTAACAATAAACCTGTCCATTGGAGATCTACCAGTAAACTCACCTGTATTAATTGCCAAAGCTCCAGAAGCAGCTTCAACACCTTGTCCTTTTGCTATAGTTAGATCATGTAATTCATCAGACGATAAATTATAGTTTACTGTTGCATTCTTGATTCCGTATTGTTCTAACGTAATCATTTTCTTTGTATCATTATCAGCCATAATAATAGTATTGTTGTTGTGTTGCATTTAGTTATAAAGGGCAAAAGTATACATTTTTTGTTAAACGAGCCTTAATCGTCTTTTAAGTTTATAAAACTTCTCAATAATATCCCCCAAGCAGCAATAAGCAACACTCCACCAATCGGAGTGATAATTCCTATAGCCGAAAAATCAATTGAAGTGATACTGCTTGTTGATAATAAATATATCGACCCAGAAAAAAATAATATACCAACCATAGTAAATCGATATACTTTCTTCTTAATACTTTCTGTTACCCCAGAAAAAACACCCAAAAAAAGTAACAAAAAAACATGATACATCTGATAACGAACACCTGTTTCAAATGCATTTAAACTATGTTCCGGCAACAACTCTTTTAATTTATGAGCTCCAAAAGCCCCTAGTATTATTGCTACAATAGCTAATATCGCAGCTGAAATTAATATTCTTTTATTCATAATATTGTTTTAAATATCACTTATATATATATTTGTGTTATAAAAAACAACACGCTAATAAAAAACTCCAAACAAAAATGAGAAAAATTTTAGTAATAGGCGCAGGAAAATCAGCCTCTAATTTAATTACCTACTTAATTGGAAAGTCTGAACAAGAAAATTTACATGTAACCATTGGAGATTTATCTTTAGATAATGCTAATGCACATGTAAAAAACCATAAAAATGCAACTGCAATCATACTAGACATCTTTAAAGAGGATGAAAGAAAAGCAGCTGTACAAAATGCAGACATTGTTATTTCAATGCTTCCTGCTCGTTATCACATAGAAGTTGCTAAGGATTGCATTACTTATGGAAAACATATGGTTACCGCATCATACATTAGTGATGAAATGCAAGCATTAGATACTGAAGCTAAAGAAAAAGGTTTGGTATTTATGAATGAAATTGGGCTAGACCCTGGAATTGATCATATGAGTGCGATGCAAGTACTTGACCGTATCAAAGATGAAGGCGGAAAAATGCTTTTGTTTGAGTCTTTTTGTGGTGGGTTAGTTGCCCCAGAAAGCGACAATAATTTATGGAACTACAAGTTTACTTGGAACCCACGAAATGTTGTGTTAGCTGGTCAAGGTGGCGCTGCTATGTTTATTCAAGAAGGAAAATACAAATACATTCCATACAACCGTTTATTCAGAAGAACTGAATTTTTAGAGATTGAAGGTTACGGAAAATTTGAAGCTTACGCCAATAGAGATTCCTTAAGTTATAGAAGTGTTTACGGATTAGATAATGTTGACACCTTATATAGAGGAACAATAAGAAGAGTTGGATATTCCCGTGCTTGGAATAATTTTATTATATTAGGTATGACAGATGATTCATACACTATTGAAAACTCTGGGGAAATGACTTACAGAGATTTTGTAAACTCGTTTTTACCATATAGCCCAACGGATTCTGTTGAGTTAAAATTCCGTCATAGTTTAAAAATAGATCAAGACGATGTTATTTGGGATAAGTATTTAGAGTTAGATTTATTTAGCGCTACTAAAAAAGTAGGCTTAGTAAATGCAACTCCAGCTCAAATATTACAAAAGATATTATTAGACACTTGGACTTTACAGCAAGAAGATAAAGATATGATTGTAATGTACCATAAATTCGGGTACGAACTAAACGGCAAAAAACATCAAATAGATTCTAAAATGGTTATTTTAGGTGATGATCAAACGTTTACTGCAATGTCAAAAACCGTTGGTTTACCAGTTGCTATTGCCACATTACAAATTTTGAATGGTAAAATTAAAACTCCTGGAGTTCAATTACCAATTACAAAAGAGGTTTATAACCCAATTCTAAAAGAATTGGAAGATTACGGTATTATCTTTAAAGAAACCGAAGTTGAATACTTAGGATACAATCCTGAAATGATATAATTATTAATAATATGTGTCGTCCTGAAATAAGTTGACACAAAATCGACTTATTTCAGGATGGAACATATAATACAAAAAAGCCACTCAAATTGAGTGGCTTTTATTGTTTCCGAAAATTGCTGCCTTTATATAATACTACTCTCATTTAACTTACTAAACGAGAGTAGTAAACATTAATTCATGGACAGTTTATCTTTGAATTTGAATTTTCTTAGTTTCAACTAAACCATCCATAGATGTAAGTTTTACAATATATAAACCATTTTTAAGATCACTAACATCAATATTTCCTCCCTTAACAACTTTTGTTTTCTTTTTTAAATTTCCACTATAGTCATAAATCAAAACCTCTGCTTGTTTTTCATCATTTAAATTTACATTAAGTATATTTTTAATAGGGTTTTTAATTTTACCAAAACCATTAAAAATATTACTTGTACCATATACTCCATGAGAAAACGTTTTACACAAAGGCTCTGAAAGACATAAAGTCGGTTTTGGTGTGCCTGGAAAACTTGCAACTACACTAACACAAACCTTAAGCACACGATTTGTTTCAGCTACTGGAATTATAACTTGTGGATAACCATGTGTAGGATTAATAGCTCCTAGATGCGTTATAACATCTCCATTTTGAAAAGTAAAAGTAAAAGAACTACTGTGATAAGTACTACCAGTATTGAAATTTGTAACTGCATGAAATGATACAGTTCCATCTCCCCATTCATTTAAATCTTGGATATATGTTACCTCTACTCCACAACCTTCTGAACCACAATTATCAGCAATATTAATTGAAATTTCATTACAACACGGTGCTACACCATCCTTATATACTGTTACATAGATTGATCCAGACACTTGTTCGCAAGAAGCGCTTGTATCAACAGTAACCGAATTTGTTCCTTGACCAGAAAGGATACTAATATTTCCCGTTACTGACCAAAAATAACTATACCCTATTGCTGCAGGAACACTATAAACACCATTCACGTCATGTGTTATTTGAGTTGTAACGCCAATATCGCAAACACTTTGTGCTTTACTAGAAATTGATATTATTGAGAACAGTACTAAAAATAAGATTTTTTTCATTTTAATAAATATTTTAATTGTTAATTATACACACTACTTTTTTAGACTTAAGTGTTTATTGTCTTTTCTCTCGCGAAAGAATATTGTTTTAATCAAAACCATAAACGATATTGATTTTTTTGTTTGTACTCCCTACTGTTCACACATTCCTTCTTTGTTACCTTATTTTTTATTAAAATATTACAAAAAAAGAAATAAAAACACGTAAACAACTAAAGACAAGGTGGTTAAAGATGTTTTTTACAGGAAATAATTTAAGTTAGCCGTAAAAAAATCACCATCCGTTTTATGAATAGATAATCTGAGTTTTATTAAACACCCTGCTTTTATTGTAGTAATAGAAGTAAACTTTTAAAGGCAGGAATTATACAAGGAGGTCTGTTATTTACTATTCCGACGCTTCACAACATAAATAGAAGCTACAAGAAAACAAAAAACTATCGCTAGCAACCAATACCAATTATTAGTTTTTAATGGTACTACACCTGCGTCACCAATTAGCACAAATGAAGCCCAATAATAAGGTGATACATCAGAAAGAGAATTTGATTTTATATAGTTTTGTTTCGCCAATTGTAATGATTTTGATTTTGATTTGCCATCACCCAAGTTTTGATAAAACTGTTTCATAATATCAACTGTTGCTTTATCATTAGCATTCCATAAAGTTGAAAGAACGCTATTTGCACCTGAATAAAAAAAACCTCTTGCTAAACTCATTACACCTTCTCCTTGAGCAAGCTCACCATTTGCAGTATTACATGCGCTTAGCACCACTAAATCTGCTTGGTTTTTATAGGTGTATAATTCATGTAACTCTAGTTTTGAATCATTGAATGCTATCCAAGGATTAGATGATGCATTAGCATGAGTTGCCAAATGAATGATTTTATATTGCTTTGACTCTTTTAAAAATGATTTTTTTGTAGCCTCTTGTCTGTAATATCCATCTCCTCCAATAACATTTTGTATCCCTTTAATCTCCAAAGTAGTCTGCGTTAACGAATCTAAGGTACTATAGCTAAAAACCTCTGGTGAATACCCTGCAAACAAACGCTCAGCTTTTCTCTTTACTTTCCCATTCTGTAATAAAAAAGACATAGAGTAAACATAGCTTACTTCGTTACTTTCAATTAAGTATGTATTGCTTTTTCTGTTCGTAATTAATGCTTCAAAAGGAATGCTTTGCAATAAATTATCTGAAGCAATTAGTAGTTTTTTATTTTTAATCAAGTCTTTTATTTCAGAAGTTGGAAATAACTGTTCGTATAATTGATATGACACATTGTTAAACTCATTTTGATCCTGTGTAGTCTCAAAAGGAGACAAAACCCCTTCTCTATATTGCGCGACTAACTTTTTAAACAACACTAAATCTTTTAGCTTAAAAATCTTAGCTTCTTTATTAGTAATAAGTAACCCAAACAAAGTATTATTCTTGTCGGTATTCCATAAATAAGATACTAAAGCTGTTTTAGTGTTTAATTGTTGCTGTACTTCTTGTAAAGAGTAAACTTTTGCTTTGTCATTGGTATTATAATACTCCGAATAGATCCCCCTTAAGGAGTCCGTGTATTTTTGAAATTTTAATTTGGTATTAAAAACAGAATCTTGTAACTGTCTTTGCTTTTTTAGGTTTGTTTCTTTAGTAATTTGATTAGATACTTGTAAAATTTCTTTTTTAAAAGCGATCTCCTTATCTATAATCGTTTTTGGTAATTTTAGTTTTTTAGTATTTGTTAAAATATCTTTTAGCAATACTTGTGCTTTACTTTTTTCTAAAAAGTAAAACGCACTATTAGTATCATTAACCAAATAGCATGTGTTTACTGCTTTACTATAAAATTCTTTAGCAACTTTTCTCCAATGTAATCTAGATTTATACTCAACACTGTTTAATTGAATTAACGAAATTAATTCATCAATTAAATAATAATACTCAACAACTTCTGACAGATTTTCTTTATAATTGGTGTTTCCTGTAATGGCCTGACAGTAATAGTCTAAAAATGTATATAATCTTTTTTTATCTTTAACATTGTAAATAACTGAATGATTATTCTTTTTTAGTAACTCCTCTATATTTAATCCTGACAAGGATTTTATGCGCTTTTTAGAAAATACTTTACTTTTTTTAAATTCTTTTTTTTGTAAAAGGCAATAAGCCATATTACCGTTATAGTATTGTATTCTAATGGTGTCTTTTTTAGGGATATATTTAATAGATTGCTTATGATAATAAATGGCTATATCATAATCTGTGGTATTATATAGATTTCCTTTTTTTGTTAATACTGAACATACTTTTAAAGAATCTTTTTTTTCTTTAGCCAATATCAATGCCTTATTTAAATAATACAATCCTTTTTCTATATCTAAAGTTTCCTCAATGTTATAGGTTGTAAATAAAGACGTGTTCAACTTAAAAGCTCTTTTATAACTTAAATTCATCTTTTTTGCTAAAGAATCTGCCCGTAATAAATATTGTCTCCCTGCCTCTATATTTAGCCTCCCTTCTAATTGGTTATAGGCTTGTGATATATTAATAGCACCATTAATATATTTTTTTTTATTTATATCAACTATAAGTTTGGGGTCACTATTTTTAAGATAAGTTAAAGCGCGTTTAGAATAGTTTACTGAGTTGTAATAATCATTTATCCTACGGTAACATACTGCCATTAGTATGTTTATCTGATAATTCTCTTCGCATTCATTGCCTGTTAAGAAACACGTTATAAGTATTTGTATTGCTTTTTTATAGCCCTTATTATTGTAATGGTATAGTGCTAATCTGTACTTTATTTGTTTTATAAAACATGTATTCTCTTCTAAATGCTTATCAAAACGTGAGAGAGTCTTTTTTATTAAGTTTATTGCATGTTTATCACGATTGTTTTTTACAAGCCAATCTGTATAGATAAATAAATCTTTCCTATAAGTATTTAAATTCGTGTTGTCAATAGAAAGTAAAGAGTCTACAACACGTATTTTCTGTTGTTTACTAAAATCAGATGTAAGTGTTTTCTCGATATTATTATTTTGAGAAAATGAAACTAAGCAACAGTGAAAAAAAAGTATGGGAAATATTACTCTAAACATAAATTGGGGCAAAAAGCCCCAATTTAAATAAAACAATTATTATTCCGTCATTAATTCCCAAAGATCATCATCATCATCATCATCATCACCTGCAGGTCCACTTGAATGAAAATCCATACTGATTCTACCATCTGAAAACAATTCTTGTTGAAGCTCTAAATCATTCGAATATCGTGAAAAAAAATATGGCCCTTCTATATTGATAATAGTTGATGAGGTCCGATTAAAATTAGGATATTTGTTTAAGTAATAACCTATTATTACAAACCTTTCCTGTATAGATAATGGTATTTTTGAACGAAAAATCATCTCTTCAATAATAATCATAACAGGATCTCCAACAACTTTATTTGCTACAGTATTTTTATTATTTTTATTATTTTTATTATTTTTATTATTTTTATTTTCGATGAGCTCTACATCACTTGCTAAAGTACTTTCTAGATTTCGATTTTCTATAATTTCCACATCATCAGTGCTACATCCAATTGCAGTAATAATTAACACTAAAAGTAATACTTTGTTTAAAATTTTCATTGTTTTCATAATTTGGAGATATTTTATATTATTTACATACCTGTTCACAAAAACTAATTTTGTTACCCTGACAAATGTAAAAAGTTTATTTTTGTTATGAATATTTTTTACATGAAGAATAACTTATATTTTTTAAATGCACTACTCAATGGGAGTTCGAAAGAAATTCAAGAATTGTATAATGACAACTTTCCTAAAGTAAAATACTTTGTAACCCAAAACAAAGGGCAAATTGCCGATGCCGAAGATGTTTTCAATAAAGCGTTGTTACAAATAACAGTGCGCTATAGAAAAGAAAAATTCCAAATTACCACAAGTTTTGAGGCTTATTTATTTACTGCTTGTAAAAACTTATGGCGTAGAGAGTTAAATAAGTCAAAAATTAAGGTAACAAATGACCCTTTTTATGAACCAAAGGATGACAACACTGATTTAGCTCTTGGGGTTTTAGAACAAAAACGATGGGAATTGTTTCATGAAAACATTAAATTGATCTCAGATAACTGTAAAAAAGTACTGAATTTATTTTTTGCTAAAGTTACCTATGGTGATATTATGAAAGAAATGAATTACAATACGGAAACGGTTACCAGACAACGTGTTTTCCGTTGTAAAACGAAACTAGGTGAGCTTATAAAAAAAGACCAACGCTATAATTCATTAAGGGCACTATGAATATAAATGACGACATATTAATAGAGAAATACCTCGACAACACACTTTCTGCTCAAGAAAAAGAAATTGTTGTGACCAGAATGGAAAATGATCCTATTTTTAAAGAGAAAGTATCTTTTGAAAAACAATTACTCGATACGTTTAGTAAGGAAAAGTGGAGTTTTATAGAAAATACTAATGCTACATCAGTACAAGAGTATAGTGAATTATTTAAAAAAGAAGGAAAACTAAAACAGGTTTTAAAGGAAGCTAAAACAAATTACAATGCTCCTAAAAAGAAAACAAATTTTAACTGGTACTTATATGCCAGTGCAGCTATGATTGTACTTTTAATAGCTATAGTTCCTTTTGTGAACAAATCGTCTTCATCTACAGAATTATATGCTTCCTATTTAAATACTACTGAGTTACCTTCTTTATCCATTAGAGGAAATGAAAATAAAGATGTCAGAACTAAAGCGCAACATTTATTTGAGCAAAAAAAGTACAAGGAGGCCTTAGTCATTTTTAACTCTGAATTAGATTTATCCAAAAAACAAACTGCAACTGTATACTTATATATGGGAATTGCACAAATGGAAATCAACCAGTTTGAAAAAGCTGTTCATACTTTTGACGCCTTAATTAACAGCGGTTTGATGGATGCTCCTAAAGGACATTGGTATAAAGCATTACTGTATTTAAAAATGAAAAAAATCAAAGACTCGAAGGTTATTTTAAATAGTATTTCTAGTAAGAAATTATATAATTACCAACAGGCTAATGACTTATTAAAAGCGCTTGATTAATTAGAAACCAATATCCTCGTGCAATCCCGAGAGGGATGAATTAACAATAACCTTTTTCGTATGAGGCATCTCGATAGTTATAGGGACGGAAAATTAAAACCAACTGGTGGAATTAACACAAAAACGCGCTGAATATTCAGCGCGTTTTTAGTTTTTTACTTACCTCCTAACATCAACAATTCATTTACTACTATTTCTGTAATGTAACGCTTATTACCATCTTTATCATCATAACTTCTTGAAGTCAATTTCCCTTCAATAGCTACCTCTTCTCCTTTATTTACATACTTCTCAATGATCTCTGCAGTATTCCCCCAAGCAATAATATTATGCCATTGGGTGTCTGTTACTTTTTCTCCATTAGCATTTTTATAATTTTCATTGGTAGCCATTGTAAATTTTGCTAATTTCTTTCCACTCTCTAAAGTGATTACTTCTGGTTGGTTTCCTAAATTTCCAATCAACTGTACTTTGTTTCTTAATGTGCTCATAATTTAAATTTTATACATGCCATCACTGGCAATCGTTAAACAGTTAATACTATCGAGTTATTATATTTCGACTCTGCAAAGTTAAATTGCGATGCTAGTTTTATCCGGTAGTTACCTACTTACTGTCAGTTGTAAATAATTGTAGTCGTTTGTAAACGAATATATAGTTAAACACCTCACATACTAAAAAACAAATTAACCCGTTTAAAATCATACAAATAGAATCATTTCCATTATCTATTTCCCCAAACCTAACTACTTATGAAAAAACAACACGTCCTACTTTGTTTATTATTCATTTTAGTAAACACTTCAGCGCAAAATAGCATTCAACTTACCGAAGTAAACAACCCAATGGGGATTAAGGTATACAAAAATGAATTGTACTTCACCAATGGAAATAACATCTCAAAATTAAATTTAGCTAATAAAAATCCTGAGTTAATTAACGTCTGTTCTCTATTAGAAAAACCAACAGCAATTGAAATTATTAATGATTATTTGTATATCGCTACTACAAATAAAGTTGTGAGATTCGACTTATTTAATAAGCCCCTAAATACTGAAGATATAATTACAGGCTTAGAAGCTCCGTCAAGTATGTGCTTTTATAATAATGAACTGTATGTTGCAGAATATAATGCTAATACCATTATAAAAATCAATCCCAATGTAGAAGACCCTAAAAAACAAATCGTTACCAATAACATCAACTCTCCTTCTGACATCATAATTTATAATGATGAATTGTATATTGTTGAATTTTTCGCCAACAAAATTTCTAAGCTTAATTTAAGTTCAAATAGAACAAAACCAGAAACAATTATTGAAGGCTTAAACTTTCCTGCCAACATTTGTATACACAAAAACGAATTATATATCGCAGAATTATTAGGGAATAAAATATCTAAAATAAATTTAGAGAATGATACCTCAACAATAGAAGATGTTTTTTCCGAAATTGAATCTCCTTTTGATTTACTGTTTTTTAAAAACGAACTATATGTTTCATCAACCGATGAAAACCTTATATCAAAAATAGATTTAACTCCCAAAGAAGAAATTATAATTGAGAACAAAAATAAAATTTCTGTGTATCCAAATCCATCAATTGATTACATAAGCATTAACAATTTAACAACAGATACGTTTATTAGAATATCTGATATGCAAGGAAATATTATTAAAGAACAAACTGTAAATAGCACTACTCAAATTCCCATTTCGAGATTAAAACCAGGATATTATCTTATTATTATTGAAGGGACTGACACCTTGCGTTTTATAAAAAAATAATACAGCGCTATTTTAAGTAACCGTTTGTAAACGGATATTTTGTATCTTGGTGATATCATCACTATTATATGAAAAATAAAAAAGCTTTATTAGTTATTGACATGCAAAAAGGCTCTTTTATACCAAAGACTCCACGGTTTGACACTAAAGGAACTGTAGATAGGATCAATGAACTTGCACAACTATTTAGAGCACATCATTTTCCAATACTTTTTATTCAACATGACGGCACAGAAGAAAATGAGTTTATTCCTAATACAAATGAATGGGAATTATTAGATGACTTGGTTATTGAATCGAATGATATTTTCATTAACAAATATGCTAATGATGTATTTTACAATTCTGAACTTCAATCGAAATTAATTGAATTAAATGTAGAGGAATTATATATTACTGGTTGTGCTACTGATTTTTGTGTTGAATCCACAATACAATCTGCTTTAACTAAAGATTATAATATAGTTGTTGTTGAAAACGGACATACTACTGGAGATAGACCACATTTAAATGCTGAAAAAGTAATTGAACATTATAATTGGGTTTGGCAAAATATGATTGCTACTAAAGGAAAAATAGAAGTTAAAGACTTAATAACTATCAAAAAAAAACTTAATGAGCACTTTTAATTTTGACTCGGAAATAACATTAGAAAACGATGTAGTCAAACTAAGACCTATAAAATTATCTGATGTTAAACATTTAACCACAATTTCATTGGAACCCAATATTTGGGATTATTCCTTTGTGAAAGGTGATGGTGAAACAAATCTGACAAATTATATAGCTGAAGCTATCCAAGCTAGAAAAAACAAAACGGCATATACCTTTATTGTTTATGATAAGCGAAAACAACAATATGCTGGTTGCACGCGATTTTCCGAAATAAACACCTTTTTAAACACCATTCGTTTAGGATACACATGGTATGGCAAACAGTTTCAAGGAACAGGTTTAAACAAACATTGCAAGTACTTATTATTTCAATATGCTTTCGAAATCATAGGCTTTGAAAGAGTTGGTTTAAGCTCTTATATAGAAAATGAAAGAAGCATCTATGCTATGTTAAGTGTAGGATGTAAGAAAGAAGGAGTTTTTAGAAACATGTTTCCTTCGGTTTCAGGAGAAGGAAGAACAGATGCCATTTTATTAAGTATTTTAAAAGGAGATTGGTTTTCAACTGAAAAAGAGAAGTTAAACCTAAAACTAACAACTAGAACATGAGTTATGAAAAACACACTACTACTCCTCTCCTTTATTCTAGTATCACAAATAAACCATGCTCAAAATTTTTTTCAACAAATAAGCGCTTGTGCTGTGGAACTAATTGATGACACAATCGTTTATGATCCTGCCTATTTTTCAATAAAATATCCGAATGGAGATATCCCTGAAAAAAAAGGTGTGTGTACTGATGTTGTTATTAGAACCTATCGGAAAATGGGAATTGATTTGCAAAAAGAAGTTCACGAGGATATGAAACAAAACTTAAATGTCTATCCAAAAATATGGGGACTTAAAAGAACCGATACTAACATTGATCATAGACGGGTTCCTAATCTAATGACATTTTTTAAACGCCATCATGCAGAAAAACCTATTACTAGGAATGGTTCCGATTATCAACCTGGAGATATTGTATGTTGGAACCTTGGAGGAGCAATTACACACATTGGTATAGTAATAAACCAAAAATCCGACGATAAACAACGACATTTAATCGTCCACAATATTGGAGGAGGTCAAGTAGCTGAAGATATATTATTTACCTATACCATAATTGGTCATTATAGATATAAAAAACAATAACATGGAAAAAACCTGTTTAGAATGCAAGCAACCCATAAAAGGACGAGCTGATAAAAAATTCTGTGATGACAGTTGTAGGAATGAGTACAATAATAGAGTAAATAAAGATTCCAAAAATTTAATCCGTAATGTAAACAATCGATTGCGTAAAAATTGGCGAATTTTAGAAGAGTTAAACCCTAATGATAAAACAAAAATATCCAGAAGTAAAATGATTGAAAAAGGATTTGACTTCTCATATTTCACATCAACCTATACTACTAAAATAGGCACCATCTATTATTTTGTGTATGACCAAGGGTATTTACCTTTAGAAAATGAATATTACGCATTGGTTAAAAGGAAAGAATAATGACCTTACATTCACTGTTATTTTAATTGTTAACTTTTTCAATCATTTAATTAAAACACTATGTTTAAAAAAATTATTGCCCTTCTTATATTTTCTCTTGCTGCTTACTTCAGTATTAAAACTTTAATGCCTCAAGAAAATTTCATTGACAATCCTACTAATTCAGAATTTTCAAATACTAAGGCATTCAAGCATGTTCAAAATTTAGGAGGTGATGCACATGCAGTAGGAACAAATGCTCACGAAGATGCTGCAGTGTATATTATAAAGGAGCTTGAAAAACTTGGCTTAGAAGTACAAACTCAAGAAGGAAATAGTTTTAGTGACTGGGGAACTTTTGCTAAAGTCAAAAATATAGCTACAAGAATAAAAGGCACTGACAATTCAAAAGCATTAGTACTGATGAGTCATTATGATAGTGCAGGACATTCTTCCAAAGGTGCAAGTGATGCCTCTAGTGGAGTAGCCACTGTATTAGAAGGAATAAGAGCTTTTATTACAAAAGGGACTGCGCATAAAAACGACATTATTATTTTATTTACTGACGGTGAGGAGCTAGGTTTAAACGGCGCTAGATTATTCGTAAAAGAACATCCATGGACAAAAGATATTGGTTTAATATTAAACTTTGAAGCTCGAGGGAGTGGCGGACCATCATTTACATTAGTAGAAACGACAGATGGAAATGCCGCATTAATGAATGAATTTATAAAAGCAAACCCAAAGTACCCGGTAGCAAATTCATTAGCATATAGCATTTATAAAAAATTACCTAATGATACTGATTTAACCGTATTCAGAAAAGAAGCGAATATCCAAGGATTTAACTTTGCTTTCATTGATGACCATTATGACTATCATGCTGCTTTAGACACCCCAGAGCGATTAGACAACAATACTCTATCACATCAAGCAAGTTACTTAATGCCTTTATTAAATCATTTCGGAAATACTGATCTAACTAATTTAGAAAGCGCTGAAAATAATGTTTATTTCAATTCACCTTTAGGGATGCACTCCTACCCTTTTACATGGATCCTACCATTAGTAATCATAGCAGCGGTACTGTTCCTTCTGATTTTAATTTATGGAAGAAGACATAAAAAGTTAAAAGGAATTGAAATAGGAAAAGGATTTTTAGCCTTGTTTTCTGCTTTACTAGTAAATGGAATCATTGGTTTTTTTGGTTGGAAAGCCATCTTACAAGTATACCCTCATTACAATGAAATATTACATGGTTTCACTTATAACGGGCATTTATACATCTTATTTTTTGTTCTCCTTTCACTAAGCATTACTTTTTACATTTATAAAAAAGTATACACTGCTACAAATACCAAAGAGTTATTAGTTGCTCCAATTTTTATTTGGTTACTGCTTAATTTCGGGATTTCACAAGAGCTACAAGGAGCCAGTTTCTTTATCGTTCCACTATTTTTTGCATTAGGCTTATTCTTTATTTTATTACGTAAAGACAAACCAAATATTCTTGCCACAACACTTTTATGTTTGCCTGCTATTTTTATTTTAGCCCCATTTATTCAGCAATTTCCTATTGCTTTAGGACTGAAAATTATTGTTGCTTCTAGTGTATTAATCGTGTTATTATTCGGATTACTACTACCCGTTTTAGGTTTTATAAGAAGAAAGAAATCATTGGGCCATTTACTATTACTTGCTTCAGGTATCGTTTTCGGTATTGCACACCTGAATAGTGAGTTTACTCCTGAGCAACCTAAACCCAATAGCTTAGTGTACTTTCAAGACAATGATACTCAGAAAAGTTATTGGATTACCTATGACAAAATTCTTGATAACTGGAATGAATCCTATTTCAAAGATACTATTAGTGACAAATCGAACATTACTCTGGGAAGCAAATACAATACTAAATTTTCTAAAGTAGCTAAAGCAGCAACTATCGGAATACCAAAGTCGACCTTCAATATATCCATTGATACCATTATTAATCAGGAACGAAAAATACAGTTATGTATTATGCCTAATCGGAAACTAAACAGTATTGAGATTAATTCAAAAACGAAAAATAGCTTCACTAGTTTTAGTATTAACGGGACTGAAATCAGTACTAAAACAGCTTCGAAATTTTTCAATCCTAACAGCCCAAAAATAGCTACATATCATCTTGTAAATAATGAACCATTAGAGTTGAGTTTTAGTATTCACAAGGATAGTATCCCACAGATAGTATTACTGGAAACCTCACATGACTTACTGAGTAATAAAACCTTAAACATTCCAAATAGAGCTGACAACATGATTCCAAAACCTTTTGTAATAAACGATGCCGTAATCGTAAAAAACACCCTGAGATTTAATGACTAAAGTTGCTATATTAGGGTGCGGATGGTTGGGATTACCATTAGCCAAACAATTATTAAAATCGGGGTATCATATTAATGGAAGCACAACTTCTTTGAAAAAAGAAAAGATCTTAATTGACACAGGAATTAATTCGTTTGTGCTAGACTTAGATAATTTGAATAATGATTTAAACGACTTTTTAAATGTTGATGAATTAATAATTACGATTCCTCCTCGATTAAAAAACCATCATGAAACTATCAAAAATTTAATCACCAAAATTGAGTCTTCTTCAATAAAAAGAGTCATTTACACCAGCTCTATTTCTGTATATGGAAACACTACGGGCGTTATAACAGAAGAAACAGAAACGAATCCAACTAGAGATTCCGTAATACAAATTACAGAAACAGAGCAATTTTTATTAAATAATACAAAATTCAACACTAATATTATTCGTTTAGGCGGATTGATTGGACCTAACAGACATCCCGCGTATCATTTGTCTGGAAAAATAGTAAAACTCCCTAGTGAGCTTATAAACCTAGTTCATCTAGAAGATTGCATTGCTGTTATCGAGCAACTATTAAAAACCAATACTATAAATGACATTTTTAATCTTGTAAATCCATATCATCCTAATAAAGGAGCCTATTATACTAGCTGCTGTGAATATTTAAAATTACCATTACCAATCCTTAATGACAATACAGCCCCTAACCTAAAAGAAATATCTTCTGAAAAAATCATCTCCCTTTTAAATTATGAATTTAAAAATAATTTAATACTTTCGTAGCGCTCATACTTATAACAATACTATCATGAAAAAAATAATATTTTGCTTCCTTGCTTTAGTTACATTTACAACTACGCAAGCTCAAAAAAATAAAAAAAAGAACAATACAGATACTGCATTAACTAATCATTATCAAAAGTATTATAAAATGATGCTTGAAAATAATGATTTGGATGGCGCTATTGAAGGTTTAAGTCATTTAATCGTTTTAGCTCCTTCCCAAACTAAAAAGGATACTTTAGGGTATATGTATTTGCAAGCTAACAAGCCGATGCAAGCAATCAAAGTTGTAGGTAATTCAACTTCTAATTTAGCCTTAAAAACGAAAGCTATTGGATTTAAAAATTTAAACAATCCTAAAAAGGCTATTGAAAATTATGAAGCATTAATTCAGAAAAACAATAGTGTTTTAGATGCTTATGAATTAGCACAATTACAATTTAGCATTCAACGTTTTGGAGAAGCTAGAGCAACCATTAATTATGGCTTACAAAACTCAAAAGATGAAAAAGTTAGAATTTTTATAAAAGGAAATAGTTATTTAGAAACACCTATTAAAGCTGCTTTTTTAAACATTCTTGGACTCATAGAATACAACCTCGATAAAAGTAATATTGATAAAGCTCTCGCTATTTTTGACGAATCCTTAAAAATAGATCCACAATTTGTGTTAGCTTTAGAGAACAAAAAAGGCTTATTGGCTCAAAAAGAAGGGAAGCCTATTTCTGTTAAAAAGTAATCCGTCAGTGGAGTTAGACATATTTATTATTAAAAAAGGAGTATCATTGATACTCCTTTTTTAATTTAGATTTCTTCTTTCAACAAAAAACCGCTTCATTAGCACACTACATTTTTCTTCTAAAACACCACCTTTAAATATTGTTTTAGGATGCAACTTTGTTCCCATTGCTACAAAACCTCTAGAGGCGTCTTTTGCTCCGTAAATTACTTTATCTATTTGTGACCAGTATAAAGCCCCCGCACACATTTGGCAAGGTTCTAATGTCACATATAATGTGCATTTTTTTAAATATTTTCCTCCTAAAAAATCCGCGGCAGCTGTAATTGCTTGCATTTCTGCATGCGCTGTAACATCATTTAGTAATTCTGTTAAGTTGTGTGCCCTAGCAATAACTCTATTATCAACAACTATTACTGCGCCAACTGGTATTTCTCCTTTTTCAAAAGCCATTTCAGCCTCTTGAAATGCTTTTTTCATAAAGTATTCATCCGAAAACAATTCTTCCATAGCAGTAAAAATACTACTTTTGCTTTATGTCAGACAATTTACTCTCCACAATATTTAATCCGATTGACTTAAGGAAACTTAAAAAAAGTCAATTACCCATTATTGCAAAAGAGTTACGTGATTTTATTATTGACATTGTCGCCATAAAAGAAGGGCATCTAGGAGCCAGTTTAGGAGTGGTAGAATTGACTATTGCATTACATTATATTTTTGACACTCCAAACGACTTATTAGTATGGGATGTAGGCCATCAAGCTTACGGACATAAAATTTTGACAGAACGCAGAGAACAGTTTCATACCAACCGTCAATTAGGAGGGCTCTCGGGCTTCCCTAATAGAAAAGAAAGTGTTTACGACACATTCGGTGTTGGACATTCATCAACCTCTATATCGGCAGCTTTAGGAATGGCTATGGCATCAAACCTAAAAGGAGAAACAGAAAAACAACACATAGCAATAATTGGCGATGCTTCTATTGCAAGTGGAATGGCGTTTGAGGCCTTAAACCATGCAGGAGTTTCTAAGGCAAATTTGTTAGTGATATTAAACGATAATGCCATAGGAATTGACCCAAGTGTTGGTGCTTTAAAACAATATTTTACAGGAATAAAAAAAGGAAAAGCAAATCATCAACATAATATTTTTGAAGCTTTAAATTTTGAATATTCTGGTCCGATTGACGGCCATGATTTTGACAAATTAATTTCCGAATTCAATAGATTAAAAAAAATAAAAGGCCCAAAATTTCTACATGTAATCACTACTAAAGGGAAAGGCTTAAAACAAGCTGAGCAGGACCAAGTTAAATATCATGCTCCTGGGAAATTTGATGCTAAAACCGGTGAATTAACCAGTAAACCATCAGTTATTCAGCCTCCAAAATATCAAGATGTTTTTGGAGAAACCATACTTGATTTAGCACTTAAAAATGATAAAATTGTAGGAATTACACCTGCAATGCCTACCGGAAGCTCCTTGAAAATAATGATGGATGCCTTACCAAAACGTGCAATTGACGTTGGTATAGCAGAACAACATGCCGTTACTTTAGCTGCTGGAATGGCTACCCAAGGAATGATAGTGTATTGTAATATTTATTCCACATTTTTACAACGAGCTTATGATCAGATAATACATGACGTTGCGTTGCAAAACTTACCTGTAATTTTCTGTTTAGATAGAGCAGGTTTAGTTGGTGAAGATGGCGCAACTCATCATGGAGTTTTTGATTTAGCGTATTTGAGATGTATTCCTAATTTGATTATTTTTTCTCCTAGAAATGAAGTTGAATTACGGAACATCTTATACACCGCTCAATTAGGACTAGAGAATCCTATTGCTATTAGATACCCTCGAGGAAGAGGTGTCACTATTGATTGGAAACAACCCTACCAAAAAATTGAAATAGGAAAAGGAACTTGTCTTAAAGGTGGAAATGAAATTGCTATGCTTAGCGTTGGCCATATTGGAAATTCTTTACAAGAAGTATTTCATTACCTAACAGGAGATCAGCTAAAAAAAATTGCTCACTATGATATGCGATTCATTAAACCTTTAGATTACAACTTATTGCATACCATTTTCAAAAAGAACCAAACCATTATTACTATAGAAGATGGAACTATCATTGGTGGATTTGGAAGTGCCATATCAGAATTCGCTGCGTTACATAACTACAAAAACAACATCCAAATTCTAGGTATTCCCGACCAATTTATTGAACATGGAACGGTAACTGAATTGTATGATACTGTGGGATTATCTCCTAAACACATCTCGGAAATAGTTAAAAAGAGCATCCTAAGAATCAAGAACCGAGACTTATTACCAAATCCTAAATAAACAGCAAACCGGTTAATTGTAGTCAATATTTTTCTGTTTTTATAAAAAGTAAGCTACAGTTTATACAAAAGATTTTAACACCTTTTCTGATTGAATTTGCTCAATTATAAATTGTTAAAGTTGTCGTTTTAGACGAAAAAGAAAAACTAAGCATTCCTGATAGCTATCAGGATTAGTTACGGTTATATTTTTAAGCGATAAATTAAAACAAGCCTTAAAAATAACATTGTAAAGATAATTCTTAACAATGAAAATGTAATTTCCATTCGTTATTTCTTCTACTTCTATTTGATGTAACCCTTTTTTTAACTCTTTAATATTTCCAAAAACTTTATTCTTGAAACGCTCTTTTAGATACTACCATACTTTCTCTTCGTGATTAAGTTCTGGGGTATATGGTGGTATTCTGATAAATGCGATATTTTTTGAAACTTCTATATTTAGGGTGGAATGAAAACCTGTATTATCAATAACCACTATTTTAAATTTATCGGGGTTATATGCTAAAAAGCCCTAGTGATAAACTTCAAAAATAAGCGTATCAATCCCTTCTACTTCCCAAATAAAGTTACTACTATTAATAGGTGTTTTTAAAAGCTTGTTGATACGTCACAATTGGTTTTACTCCTTTTGCTGTCAGTACAATACCAACACGAGTCATTAATCCAAAACGAGATTCATCTTGAAAAGATAAATTAACAATGGCGTAATCTTTATGTAACTACATCTAAGTTGTTCTAGGGAGTTTTTTTGAAGACCTCTAGGAGCTTGTTCATCTTTTTTGTATTGAGATTTTCTGGGATGCTTTTTCTTGGTTTTAAAGTGACATATTAAATAAACTCGTAGTGTTTGATAATTAATGGTCTGGTCAAAATCTCCTTTCACCCAATGAACAGCATACCAAAACCCTAAAAGTGGGTTTTCAGAGTCATATACTTTTACGTCTAATGCTTTATGAGGCGACTCGCTTATTACCGTCTTATAGTTACCGCCACTTTGTAGTGTTGTTAAAGATTGAATCCCAAATTCTTTATACTGCTATATCTACTTGGCGCTTAAACTTCTTTCGTTTCAAGAGTAGTAAACTCTCAATACGTTGACAAACTATAAAATTACTAGATGATTTAAATGCTTTTTCTAAGGTTGGGATACTTTCTTGTTTCTCTAGTTTTGTGGTCATCCCCACAAAGGATATATACAAAAACCTAAGCTAATTATAAAATACAATTGGTATAACTCCAATACCTAGATCTATAGTACATGCAATTTTAATCGGACAACAGTAATGCTTTTGAAAATTTTAGTTATAAAAAAAGGTTCAATCATAATGATTGAACCTTTAGAAATAAATGTTTTAATATTTTATAACCCGCTATGTATTTAATAATTTTTGATCTTTATAAATACATAACGAGTTTTTAATTTATGGCAACTGTTCTGTAATAGAATAAGTGCTCAAATTCAAGAAATTTCCTGGATGTGATAAAGCATTTTGTAAAATAAATGGAGTATCTGGTGTTGCACCTGAATATTGGGCACTTCCATTCATATCTACGTCATTTAAACTATAACCATTTACCAAAAATGTTGGCAAGTTTAAAAAGTTTCCTGCATCATTAAGTGCATAAGATAGTATAGTCGGTGAATCTGGTGTCGCTCCTGAATATTGCACAATATTATCACCATTCGCATCTCCTGACCACATTGCTACTACACCTGAAGACATACCAAACGCAGTCTGTGCATTACTACCATAAGTAATCTGATTAGCACTATCCGTAAAGTCAACTGTTACAGGATTACTGGATAAAGCGACAGTACTTGAAGACATAACTCCTAAATGATTTCTATGCGTGATAGCTATATAGTAATCTCCAGAAACAGCATTAAAACTTAAAGCAGCTATTCCATCTACACCAACAATATCTCCATCTCTTTGCAATAAAGCTGACTGACTATGCAATACAGTAGTATTACTTGTTGCATCACGTAACTCTACCCATATCCAATCCACAATGGCATCATTACCTGTTGTTGTAAATACACTTGTATCACATGTTAACGCATCTGTATAAGGGCTTGTAGTTGGTATTATTCCAGCTACTCGTAAATCATCGCGCATTAAAGTCTCTTCTCCAGAATTCGGATTTAAAGCTGCTCCTTGTAAACATACTACTGCACTTAAATTAACCCCTAAAGATTCAGCTGTAAATAACCCAGAAAAAACCCCTCTTCCGTAAGTAGAAGCATATATTGCATTATCATCTCTTAAATCTAAATCTGTAACTTTAACATTACTCATTCCGTTAAAAGCAGAAGACCAACTTGGACTCAGTGAAGAAAAGTCATTTGTATACCAAACTCCTAATTCCGTACCAATAATAACTTCTTCTGGATTCAATGGATTTTGCAATATACATTTTACAGGCATATCAGGTAAGTTACCTTCTTTTGTTTGCCATGTAGCTCCTCCGTTCTTAGTATACCATATGCTCTCTACACCATAGTTGTGCATTGTTACAAAAATATCATCTTCTGTAGCTCCAAATTCAATATCAGAAATACTTCCTACAAATTGATCAGAACCAATTTCTAACCATGTATCTGACGAACCGTTTGCATTGCTAACTTTTAATAAGTCGCCTAAAACTGTACCTACAAATAATTTTGTAGAACCAGTAGTGTGTGGCGACACTTTTAACGCAGTTGGTGACGATGTAAAAAGTACATCCGATAAGTCTACTTTCTGACCAAAACCATTAGCCAACTTATACCTTCTTATTTGGTATACTGGAGTAGTAGCACCACGGTCAGAGTAATTTGTATACAATAAATTTAAATTTGAATCTAAATCTTGTTGATTAATAAAATCTCCCCTATCATCACTTGCACTATTTAATTGTTTTAAACTACCTCCACTTAGATTCCTTTGAACAATATTATTATTATACACGTAATTGGAAATGTAATAATTTCCTGAATCTTGATCATAATCAGTACCAGCACCATCACCCCCTTGAGATTCCGAAGAACCATTAATTCCAGGTCCTACATTATCAAATTGCTGTGTACCATTATCTTGTGCTCCTGCAGAAAAACTATCACCTGCCGATGCTCCACTTGGTGCAACACCAACGGTATAAAACTGGGTTACATTAAATCCTGAGTTTCTTGCTGCTGTTGTTGTTCCTTTATTAGCAGAGTAAAACACACCTCCATCATTACCTATCAACATTTTGTTAACATCTCCATTACCAAAAGCAAAAGCATGTTGATCTGAGTGTACATATTGAAATCCTCCTCCGTACCAAGACGAAAATTGTGACCATGAACCTCCAGCATTTGTTGATTTAAATAAATCAATACCTCCAACAAATAAATTATTTTCATTAGTTGGATCTACAGCAATTACTAAATCGTAAAAAGCTTGCCCTCTTGTAAAATCATTAGCATCCGTAGAATTACCATTAGGTAAAGCCATTGGAGTCGTACTACCAAAACTATTACTTGTTTTTACCATATTAAGGAAAGGTGCTTCATATTGTGTCCCTGCCGCATTAATAGTATTAACTTGTGCTAATACATATACAGTCCCTCCATTTGTTGGCGATGTTGCTATTTGAACTCTCGCTCCGTTTGTTATCGCATATTTTTCTTCAAATGTTGTAGCCGCTGCATCTGTAGAAACAAATACCTTACCTCCACCTTCTCCGGTGGTAGTTGTATTAGTCGTACCAATCCACAATCTATTATCAGCTCCAATTTCAAGATCATTTGGAGTATGTTTTTTACCATTAGGAACTGTTAAAGGCATCGATAACAATGTCCAGTTTGCTCCTGCGTCAACTGATTTATACAAACCATAAGTATTTCCACCCATGTATGCATTAGCAGTACTATAATATGTAGCTCCAGCTGCAACATATATTTCAGAAACTCCACCGTTGTTTCTTATTACAATATCATTTATGTGTTGAATACCTGGTACTAAATTACCTGTATAATCTCCAGATGGCTCGTTTAACGCACCTGTAACAGTTACTGCTCCTCCAGCCATTGCTGCTTCAAGAATATCACCATCTTCTTTAGAAATCATCACAGAAGGTATAATAATTGTCGCATCAGTACCTCCCATTGGAATAGGAGTTCCAGAAATGTTATTCATTACAATTGCTCCAATTGCTCCAGCTTCTTGAGCTGCTTTAACCTTAATTACAAAAGCACAAGTCCCTCTTCTTATTAATGCAATTTTACCTGTTAACGATCCTGGAGTAAGCGCCGTACATGCATCTTCATTTGGTGCATTACCATCATCTACTAAAACAATTTCTCCGGGTATAGTTCCTGTAAACGCAACACCAAAATTAGCAACTGATGTTGGATAACAAGCATAATCTGCTGCAATTCCAACTGGTGAATTTACTGTAACTACAGATGCAGCTTGAAATGTTGTAGCACCAGTTATGCCTCCTAAAACTTTTGACCAAGTAGTCCCTTGATCAATTGATTTCCATACACCGTTTCCATTAGCATCTCCACCAACATATGACTCGCCAGTTCCTATATAAAAAATATCATCATCTATTGGGTCTACAACTATTGAAGACACATTTAGGTTTTCAGAAATTGAAACTTGAGTCCAAACAGAACTTGCGCTAGATATATTAGTATTTTTCCATAATCCACCACTTACTCCTCCTGCAAAAACAGTTTCATTAGTAGCATCATTAGGATCAAACATAACTGCTCTTGTTCTTCCTCCAACATTATCAGGACCTCTTTCTACCCAATTATTGTCAGATCCATCACCAGAAACTCTACCTTGTAAGTTTCCTTCTAAACGTAAATCATTGATCTGTTTTTTTATCTCCCCTAGATTTTCCGGTGTTGGTCTTCCTATTTCTGGGTTCATTGTTAATTCCCATTCCCTTTCTAAATATTTATTAGGAGGTAATCCTTGTGCTTTTCTTTCTTTTTTCGAAAGTTTTGATACTTCAGAAAAAGGAGAGCTTAACAGATGTTGCTTATGTGTATTTTTTACACTTACATGAGCTAGATTTTCTTTTACAATAGTAGTTTCTTGTCTATTTAATGATACATATCCTATAACACATAAACAAAGTAACCCTAAAGCACTAAGTAATATTTTCTTCATAATAATTCTGGGTTTATTTTTTCAATTAGTCGAGCAATTTACAATTTTATAACATAAAAACAAATTACACATGACGAAAAACACTGCAAATAACTATAAAACAAAGAGTTATGCTTAGTTGAAAATAGATTTATCACAATAAATTTAAGCTAAATCTATTGTACCTTTGACTACAATACATCCTTTTATGAAAATATTACACCTAGACACTAATCACCCGATTTTAATAAATCAATTAAACGATTTAGGCTTTTCTAATAATGAAGATTATACGTCTTCAAAAACAGTAGTAGAACAAAAAATAGCACAGTATGATGGTATTGTAATACGAAGTAGATTTAAAATAGATCAACAGTTTATCGATGCTGCTACAAATTTAAAATTCATCGCTCGTGTTGGCGCTGGCCTAGAAAGTATTGATTGTGAATATGCCAAAATAAAAGGAATCAAACTAATTGCTGCTCCAGAAGGAAACAGGAATGCAGTTGGAGAACATGCATTGGGTATGCTGCTTTCGCTTTTCAATAAATTAAACAAAGCTGATCACGAAATACGCAATGGAAAATGGCTTCGTGAAGCAAACCGAGGCTTGGAATTAGACGGAAAAACTGTTGGACTAATTGGTTATGGAAACATGGGGAAGTCCTTTGCAAAAAAACTAAGAGGCTTTGATGTTGAAGTAATATGTTATGATATTAAAGATAATGTTGGTGATGAAAACTGTACACAAGTTAGTTTAGAAGAATTGCAAGAAAAAGCTGATGTATTAAGTTTACACACACCATTCAATACCTTGTCTCATAATATGGTTAATCAAGATTTTATTGCTGATTTTTCAAAGCCTTTTTGGTTACTCAATACCGCCCGTGGATCTGCTGTAGTTACTTCAGATATAGCGCTAGCTTTAAAAAACAAAAAAATCATTGGTGCAGGGTTAGATGTATTGGAATATGAAAAAACATCTTTTGAAAATTTATTTGAAAACGACAAGTTACCTAAAGCCTTTGAGTATTTAATCAATTCTGAAAATGTATTGTTATCACCCCATGTTGCAGGCTGGACTATAGAATCTAAAATAAAATTAGCACAAACCATTGTAGATAAAATTAAACTTCATTTTTGCTAAAATGATTACTCTAAAAAAAACGAACTCCACCAATATAGATTTCATCAACCTTGTAAAAAATCTTGATGCCTATTTAAAAGTAAAAGACGGTGATGATCACTCATTCTACAATCAGTTTAACGACATTGACATGTTAAAATATGTTATTGTAGCCTATCATAATGATATTCCTGTAGGTTGTGGTGCTATCAAAAAATCAAGTTCTGAAACAATGGAAATAAAAAGAATGTATGTTTCTCCAAAAGGGAGAGGAAATGGTATTGGAACAAAAATTCTGCTTGCACTTGAATCATGGACTAAAGAATTGAAATACACAAAATGTATTTTAGAAACAGGTATTGTATTATCCGAGGCTGTTGCACTATATAAGAAAAATGAATATCAAATAATCCAAAACTACGGCCAATACAAAGGCATTAAAAATTGTATTTGTTTTGAAAAATACCTTTGATTCATTAATTTTATACAAATTAAAAAAAACTATTCAATGAAAAAAAGAGTCACAGGAATTGGAGGTGTTTTCTTTAAATCAGAAGATCCAAAAGCAACAAAGGATTGGTACAAAACTCATTTAGGATTAAATACTGATGATTACGGTTGTACTTTTAGATGGAAAGATGAACAAGGAAATGACGCAACCACACAATGGAGTCCATTTAAAAAAGACACTTCATACTTTGAACCAAGTAAAAAAGAGTTTATGATGAATTTTAGAGTTCATAATTTAACAGCTCTCTTAGCAGCTCTAAAAGAAGAAGGAGTAACCATTGTAGGGAAAATGGAAGAATATGATTACGGTAAGTTTGGTTGGATTTTAGACCCTGAAGGGAATAAAATTGAACTTTGGGAACCAATAGATGAAGCTTTAAAATAAAAAATGCCGCTAATATTAGCAGCATTTTTTTAAGTTAAACTTATTACTAAGCTACTCCAATTTCATTTATTTCGTCTCCTCCTGTTTTAGGATTATCGCCCCATTTATTTGTTCCTGATTCACTATCAGTAACATTTAAAATCAATAACCATATCCCTCCTATAAATGGAATAAAACTTACTAAGATATACCATCCACTTTTTCCAATGTCATGCATTCTTCGAACACCAACAGCTAGTGAAGGAATAAATACTCCTAGTAAATATATACCTCCTAAAATCATTAAAGCAGTTGAATCAAGTGCAGCTCCAGTAAGTAGCAAACCATACAAAAATATCATATTAAACAGGGTAAACATCCAATATTCTTTACGTCTTGCTCTACCAGAAAAATCTGCGTACTGTTTTAAAACTTTTAAATACCAATTCATTATTATTTTGTTTTTTTAAGATTAGTTAGAAAGTAAATATAGACTTTTAAAATAAAATATAGTCCACAAATATCACTATTAAATACTCATTCGATTATCAGTATATAAAACCGATTACCCACAATATCAATAGCTTTTTTTTTAGTAAATTAGCATGACATAAAAAACAAAAAACAATATGGAAATAGTTGATGAAAATGGAAATCCAATATCTAAAAACAACTCACCTCAAGAAAGTAAAAGAATTATCGCTGGAATTTTAGGTATTCTACTAGGGGTATTTGGCATACATAAATTTATATTAGGATACACTAAAGAAGGCATCATTATGCTAGTTATCTCACTTGTAACTTGTGGAAGTGTGCCCAGCTTAATTGGGTTCATTGAAGGAATCATCTATTTAACAAAATCAGATGAAGAGTTCATAGAAACGTATCAAAATAACTATAAAGGATGGTTTTAATATAATAAAAAAACTCATTTTTAATCAAGTGAGTTTTTTTTACTTGACATGTTATCGTAATATTGCAATATAACGATCACTTATTATGGGCATAACTAAATCACAAATTTTCACAAACGCACAAAATGACCTATCTGTCATATTCAAAGTATTAGGGCATCCTGCTCGGATTGCTATCCTACAATACATAAGTAATCAGCAATCATGTATTTGTAATGATCTAGTTGAGGAAATTGGTTTAGCCCAAGCAACAATTTCACAACATTTAAAAGAACTTAAAAAACTAGACCTTATTCAAGGTGAAGTTGAGGGGAAAAAATTATGCTATTGTATAAACATCAAACAATGGAATAACGTTAAAAAACAATTGGATTCCTTTTTCAATACTACTAAACAAAACTGTTGCTAGAATAATTCAAAAACAAAACTATCATGAAAACTCAAGAATTTTTAAACTTACTACAAAACAATCCAAACAAAAGCTTATTGTTTGAATATGCTCCTAACCTATTAGTAGCTGCAAATTATCATATTACTGAAGTAAAACACATTGCTGTAGATTCTGTAGATTGTGGAGCACAAACTGACTCATGGAAAGAAACCATCATTCAGTTATGGGAAAGCCCTTCTGAATTAGGAAAAACTGAATTTATGTCGGCATATAAAGCATTAGCAATACTAAATAAAGTAGGTAAAATGAAAACCTATGTTGCAGATGCTGAAGTGAAAATTGAATACGGAAATTCAACATTTCATGCAACTCAATTATTTGTTGACGATTTTGAGGTTAGAGGCACTAATTTAATTATTAAATTAAGTATCACTAAAACCGACTGTAAAGCAAAAGAGTTATGCGGGCTTCCAGAAGAACCAAAGCAAGAACAATCATGTTGCTCACCTAGTTCTGGTTGTTGCTAAGCAACCAGTAGCTATAATTATTAAATAAAAAACAATGAAAAACATATTAGTTCTTTGTACAGGAAACTCTTGCCGTAGTCAAATGGCTCATGGATACTTAAATCATTATTCTAAGGGAAAAGCTACTATTTTTAGTGCTGGAATTGAAACGCATGGAGTAAACCCAAAAGCAATTGCCATAATGAGTGAGGATGGAATTGACATTTCCCAACATACATCAAACTTAGTAACGGAATACAGTACTGTAGAGTTTGATTACATTATTACCGTTTGCGATCATGCAAACGAAAACTGTCCGTTTATACCTAGTAAAAATGCAATCCGATTACACCATAACTTTTTTGATCCGTCAAAAATTGAAGGAAGTATTGAAGATACTCATTCAGCTTTTACTAAAGCTAGAAATGAAATAAAAGAATATTGTGAAAAGTTTGTTCAGAAGTGTTTGTAGAAAAAGATCCTGCAAATCACTTCTCGTTCCCTTCTGTTTTGCGTTCTAATTCCGATTGAAACTCTTCCATAACAGGACGCATAGTACTTTCTGGTATATCGGCAATTTTAATATACATTAATCCATCAACCGCATCGTTGAATAGCGGATCAACATTAAAGGCGATAACTTTTGCATTTTGTTTGATGTATTTTTTCAACAATACTGGGATTCTAAGTCCCGGCTCAAGCTCATCAATAACCCGATCAAACTTGTTTAAATCGGCCTTAGTTTCATCAAATACAAAATCCTTGTCTGCATCCTTTAGTTTAACTTTAAACTCTTTTTTAGGCCTGATATATTGTGCTACATACGGATCGTAATAATGTGATTTCATAAACTCAATCATCAATGATTTTGAGAATGATGAAAACTTATTACTAATACTGACTCCTCCAATCAAGTATTTATGTTCTGGAAAACGAAGGGTTGTATGCATAACACCTCTCCATAATAGGAACAATGGCATTGGCTTTTGTTGATACTCTTTAATAATAAATGCACGACCCATTTCTATAGATTCACTCATCATACCATATAATTCAGGCTCAAATCGAAATAAATCATGTAAATAAAACCCATCTATTCCGTATTTAGCAAAAATCTTTGAACCTAGTCCCATTCTATAAGCACCAGCTATT
This sequence comes from Flavobacteriaceae bacterium, assembly GCA_013214625.1. Taxonomy (GTDB): domain Bacteria; phylum Bacteroidota; class Bacteroidia; order Flavobacteriales; family Flavobacteriaceae. The sequence continues at coordinate 4,225 of JABSPO010000002.1, read as the reverse complement.
TTTTTTGCAGTATTATCCCATAAAAATAAATGATGATAATAACTATCACAGGAATCTAAATCAATTGCTTTATTAGTACCTTCTCCTATTTCCCTAAAAGTAATTTCTCTAAGTCTTCCTAGTTCTTTTAATATATTCGGTATTTTATCTGCCGAAACTAAAAATACTTCGTAATTCTTACTCTCTAATAACCTACAGTCGTAACCTCTTAAGTTTTCTACCTCTTGTTCTATTAATTCAGCACTTACTGATGTCACAATTTTTTTAGGCACTGAAGCTGGGGACATTGTTTTTTTAATGGTAGATGTTGCAACATCCTTTAATGAAATAGAATCTTTCTCATAAGGATTTGCCAACATATATGTTTTCTTTCTTATAAACTCTGTAAAGTCTTTTAAATCAGAATGTTCTTTTTGATCCTTTACTAAAATCGGTTTCCCTATACGAATTTTCACAACCCTATTCTTCTGACTCAATACTTCTGAGGGCAATCTAGCCGAACGTAAGGTATCACTCAAATTAGACAGTTGATAAAATAAACTACTATTTTTAGCGTGGAAGTAAATAGGCAATATTGGCACTTGTGCTTTCTGAATTAGTTTCATTGCAGCTGGTTCCCATTGCTTATCAACTGCCAAATCATCTTCTTTTTTTGTTGACACTTCTCCTGCTGGAAAAATTCCTAAAGGAGCTCCTGACCTTAAATGAAATATTGCGCGTTTAAATCCTCCTAGGCTAGATTTAATGTCTTTTCTGCCTTCAAAAGGATTAACAGGCATCATGTATGACTTCATTGGTGCAATTCTATGTAATAAAAAATTAGCGATAATTTTAAAATCTTTTCGCTGTTCTAATATTATTTTTAACAACAACGCCCCATCTATCCCTCCTAAAGGATGGTTTGAAACTGTTACAAAGGCACCCTCTTTTGGTATTCTTTTCAAGTCCTCTTCAGGGATTTCATATTTTATTTCAAGATCATTTAGCAAGGATGTTAAAAACGCAACATCCTTCAAGTGTTTACTTTTGTTGTATACTTTATTTAGACGATCAATTTTTAAAATTTTCATCAAAACCCAACCAATAAAAGTTCCTATAAATCCGAATTTATCTAGGTTTATTGCTTTTGCTAATTCTTTTGATGTTACTAATCCCATTGTTTTCTTGACTAAGTATCAAATGTAGTCAAAATAAAGATTCTTGTGTCCTTAATTACTCGTGATTAACTGAACTGTATTATCTTTTTCTTGTTTTAGCAGAACCTCTTTCCCTTTTACTATTTTTTCAAATGCTTCCGGGTTATTGTGTCTTATGGTGTATAACGACACATTTTCACTACAGGAAACTTTAAACTTTGAGCGTAATATTTGAAGTAACGCTTCAATGTTTTTATAAGTATCATCTACACATACTGAAAAGCTAATTGCTGAGTTTTGAATTACATCTACTTTCAATTTATACTGATGTAGTAAGGCAAATATTTCGCTGATATTTTCTTCTACAATAAATGAAAAATCTAAGGAAGATAATGAAATTAATATTTGATTTTTCTTTACTATAAAACAAGGCACAAAAGGTTCTAATTGTTTCCCCTTACTTACGCAAGTCCCTTTATCTAACGGATTTAAAAACGATTTTACATATAACGGGATTTCCTTACGTTGTAAAGGCTGTAACGTTTTAGGATGAATTACTGACGCACCGTAGAAAGCTAACTCTATTGCTTCTTCGTAAGATATTTGATGCAACAATTGTGTTTCATTAAAGTACCTAGGGTCCGCGTTTAAAACACCAGGGACATCCTTCCAAATAGTTACATTAGTTGCAGTTAAACAATATGCTAATATAGCAGCCGTATAATCACTCCCTTCCCTACCTAAAGTAGTAGTAAAATTATTTTCATCAGACCCCAAAAAACCCTGAGTTATATATAGTGATGATTTTTTAATATGATTAGTCACATTTTGCTTTGTAAGTTCCCAATTTACTTTTGCATCACGATAAGAGTTGTCAGTTTTAACTACTAATCTAATGTCCAGCCAGTTACTCTTAATACCCATTTCATTTAAATAAGTCGCAATTATAGCTGTTGAAACCAACTCCCCATAACCTACTACTTGATCATATACAAAACTATAATTAGGCGATTTATTCCAGTTTAAAAAACCAGTTAACTCATTAAATAAATCCGTTACCGTTTTATAGATTAAGTGCTGTTTATTCGGAAATAATTCAAATAAAACTTCTTCATGACAAGCAATTATATCTTGAATTTTTTCTTGCAACTTATTTTTTTCTTCAAAGTATGCCTTTACTACTAACTCTAATTTATTAGTAGTTTTACCCATTGCGGAAACAACCACTAAGGTATCCTGATAACCAACTTCCTGTAGTACCTTCGCTACATTTCTTACCCCTTCAGCATTTTTAACTGAAGCTCCACCAAACTTAAATACTTGCATTATTAATAATTATTTATTCCTTTTTCATCTAGTTGCACAACCAACCAATCATTAAAAACTGTTGCTCCAACACTTTTATAAAAATCTATTGCTGGTGTATTCCAATCCAATACATTCCACTCTACTCTTTTTAAATTAGCTGCTTTAGCTTTTTCTACTACTGCATTTAATAGTGCTTTCCCTACTCCCTTTCCTCTTTGATTTTTAGTTACCATCAAATCTTCTAAATGAATCGTTTTTCCTTTCCAAGTAGAATATCGATGATAATACAATGCAATTCCTACAATAGTACTTTGAGCTTCTGCTACCAAACAACTAAATAATTTATTTTCGTAGTCATTTACTAAATCAGCAACTGAAACTTCTACTGCATTAGGTTCGTTTTCAAAATCCGCCAACTCCTTAATTAATTTCAAAACAGCCGACATATCGTCTGATTTTGCCATTCGTATTTTATAAGGCATTTTATAATTTGTTATTAATTTAACGCAAAGTTATATTTATAACTTTTCCTGTCCTAATCAACCCGCTATATTTAACAAAAAATAAAGAACAACTCGATCAGCTAACTAAAGTACTATTTTTTGTTAGTTTTCTATTGCTTAGTCTATTAATATGTTACTCATAAAAACAAATAATTTATGTAATTTTGCAATAAATAAGACACACGACTACTTATGACAAATAAACACAAAACATTAGGTGAATTTATTATCGAAAACCAACAGAGTTTTCAATATTCATCTGGTGAACTTGCAAGATTACTTAATTCAATCAGACTTGCTGCAAAAGTTGTCAACCATGAAATCAGAAAAGCTGGGTTGGTAGATATTACCGGAGCTGCTGGTGAGATTAATATTCAAGGTGAGGCACAGCAAAAGCTTGATGTCTATGCAAATGATATTTTTAAAGAAACTTTAATCAACAGAGAAATTGTTTGTGGAATTGCTTCGGAAGAAGAAGATGATTTTGTTATCGTTGAGGGAAGTAATAAAAAGAATGAAAACAACTATGTGTTAATGATGGATCCATTGGATGGTTCGTCTAACATTGATGTAAATGTTTCTGTGGGAACAATTTTCTCTATTTACAGAAGAGTAACCCCTGCAGGTACTCCAGTTACCATAGACGATTTCTTACAACCTGGAAGAAACCAAGTTGCCGCTGGTTATGTTGCATACGGAACCTCTACTATGATGGTTTTTACAACTGGTGACGGTGTTAATGGATTTACATTAAACCCCGCTATAGGTACTTTTTACTTGTCCCACCCAAACATGAAAATTAAGGAAACAGGTAAGATATACTCAATAAGTGAAGGCTATTACGCACACTTTGGAAAAGGAATGCAGGCATACCTAAACTACTGTAAAGAAGAAGAAGGTGATAGACCATATACGGCAAGATACATTGGTTCTTTAGTTGCTGATTTTCATAGAAACTTGTTAAAAGGGGGGATTTATATTTACCCAAGAAGTAAAACAGCACCAAACGGAAAACTTCGTTTATTGTACGAATGTAATCCTATGGCCTTTATTGCTGAACAAGCAGGTGGAAAAGCTAGTGATGGATTTACAAGAGTTATGGACATAGTACCTACAGAATTACACCAACGTATTCCTTTCCATACAGGAAGTAAACAAATGGTTATAAAGTCTGAAGAGTTTATGGCAAAATATAAATAAACAACTTCACATATACAATAAAAAACCACGCTACGTAGCGTGGTTTTTTATTGTATTTATCTATGTAGTCCCAATTAA
>JABSPO010000199.1 GCA_013214625.1 Flavobacteriaceae bacterium | reverse complement strand
ATAGTTTTAACAAAAATAGAAATATGATATAATCAATAGTCAATAACTTAATTGAAATAAACATTAATAATGTTGTTACTACAAAGTAAAGTAAATTTAATTTAATTAAATTTACTTTACTTCTACTATCACTTGTTAGTAAATCAATTGCCTCTTTCTCTACAAAAGAATTGAAATAAAAGGCTAAAATAAAAAAATTAAAATAAAAAATACCATCGATAAAACCCTCTCCATAAAACAACAAAATTGTCAATGGTGACACAAATACAAACACCAAGGCGATTGTTGTAATTACTAAATAAAACCTCGACCCTAGTTTATTAATATTAAAATTTATATAGAAGTATGCAAAAGGGATTAATACAATTGAGAGCCTTAACCCTTCAGCAAAAATATTCCTAAATTCAGTTACATTATAATAACTAAATAAGAAAAGCTCAATAGTTGTTATGTAAAGAAAAAAGTGCCGTATTGAATAATAACCTAATAACTCAATTATTTTTTTAACTGAAAAACTTTTAAAAGAGGTTAAAAAACGATCATAAGATAATTTTGGGACTATATATTTCTTCGATAAAAGAAATGATGCAATTATCAAAGAACAATTTTGCAACATAATTATAGTCGCTATATAATATATACTAAATACATTGTAATAAAATAATATTGTTAATACTAAAGCAGATGTTTGAGATAAAAAACGAAAAAAAATCAAACCTTGTTTTTCATTATTAATAAATAGGACAAACTCACTGACAAGAAGTGACACTATTATGGAAACATAAAAAGGCCAAAAAGCAAAATCATTTAAATCAATAAGAAAAAATGGGGCTATAAATAATATTAAAACAACTATACACCCTCTAAAGACCATCGTGTTATAAAAATCTAACGATCCAATATAGTCTTTGTCTTTTTTATACTCAATTAGAAATTTGTAATCTGATGAAAAAACACCTACTGAATATAAATATGAGTAAACCGTTTGATAATAAATAAACGTACCTAATTTATCATCTAATAACCTAGCTATTAAAGCTGTAATAACAAGACCTATAACCTTATTAAAGCCTTCAATTAAACTAAATTTTAGCATCTGATAAATGTTTTGATTGTTGAACTCGAATTACTGAAAAAATCAAAAAAGTAATAATTCCTGTAGAATATAATGTTAGTAAATTCTCTATTAGAGCCCCTATTAAAAATAAGAAAAGAATATCTCTATACTTATTCTCTTTCAATTTTTTAAAATTAATGATCACACCACATAAACAAAATAGAAAACCAAACACTCCTAGTTCCGTTAATATTCTTAAATATTCATTATGCATAATGTTTGTTTCACCTCCTTTTAATACACCTTGATATAACTCTTGCAAAGGAATATATGTTGGCCGCGATTCAGCAAATGATTTTAAGCTTAAAATCATTGACCCCATACCATTTCCAAAAAAAGGTTTATTTCCTATTAAATCAAATGCTACATAGTAATTATGAAACCTTCCATTAAAAGTCCCCCAGAAAAGTTTTGACGTAAAATCATAACGATCACTTAATAAAGGTAGAGTAAAATAGGTGGTCGTTAAGATAATTGGTATTGAAGAAAATAATATAACCTTAAGTTTAAATGATATTTTCTTTAATTGTTTAAGCATCAAAATTCCTATTGTTAAAAACATATATGTTCTAGAACCAGTAAGCGCTAAAAATACAAAAAATAGAATCTTATAATATTTAGAAATATCCTTATCAAAATAATAGAGATTTACAATTGCTAATTGAAAGGCTAAACATTGAGCTCCACTAAACCCATCAAGTCTGTCATTAAAGGCAAAGACAAAGGCTATAATTAAAAAAAAACTCAGAAACTTATGAAAAACCAAATTCACAACCTCTATCCCTTTCCGCAATTCTTCTTTAGCCAAAACTGTTAATATTGATATAAATACTAACACATATATTAGTTGTAAAGTAGATTTAATTGCTGTTTTTATATAAAATTCATCTAATGAAAAACAAATAAAATTTATTGCAATAACCAAGACGCCAGTTAAAGTCAAGACTAATGTTAAACCAGGTTTTTTAGAAATTTTAAAGTGTTTAGCTAAAATTATAAGAGAAGCCAGATATGTTGTAACCAGTGATCCAAAAAAAGGGATACCATCAAGATTCATTATATTAAAAAATGATGCCGACAAATAAAATACCAACAAAAATTCTTTCTTAATAACGATCAAGCTTGTTAAAAAAACAAATATTGACAACAACCAAAAATCAAGTAGAAAGCTAACCCCATATAATGCAATTGGAATATAAAAATTAATCCAATTATTATCTGAGTAAATTTTAGGCATAATTATTTTTTCTTACTCCACAAAAGTCCAAAACAACTTTCTCTGAGTTAATATTTAATACTTTAAACTCCTTATGAGCTATTAGAAAAACAATAATATCAGCTTTTTCAACAGCTTCTTTATAGTTTGTTAATTTAAATACCTTATGAGAATCTATATTAGGTTCAACGATATAACACTCCTCATTATTAGCATTTTGCAATACTTTTTGAACTATGTATTTAGCCGGTGATTCCCTTAAATCATCAATATCTGGTTTAAAAGCTAAACCCATTAAAGCAATTCTTGGTTTTCTACCATGGTGTAATTCAAACTGTAATTTTGCTGTTTGCACCTTTTCTGCACACCAAAATGACTTGTAGTTATTAATTTCTCTTGCTTTACCTATTATTTTAGATTCCAAAGGGTAATCCGCTACAATAAAATAAGGATCTACCGCAATGCAGTGCCCTCCTACTCCACAACCTGGTTGCAGTATGTTCACTCTAGGGTGTTTATTTGCTAAACTAATCAGCTCCCAAACATTAATACCTGCTTTGTCACAAATTATTGATAGCTCGTTAGCAAAAGCTATTTGTACATCTCTAGAAGAATTTTCTACCAATTTACACATTTCAGCAGTACGCGCATTTGTTTTATGCAAACTCCCTTTTATAAATTGCTCATAAAAAGCTACTGCTTTTTCTGTGGATTTATCATCTACCCCTCCTATTACTCTGTCATTATGTACCAACTCATACATTACGTTTCCTGGTAACACACGCTCAGGACAATAGGCAATATGTAGTTTGTTTTTTAGTTCTGAGCGTTGATTGTATATCAAGTCCATCATCTTCTCAGTAGTTCCTATTGGTGATGTTGACTCAATAATATACAAGTCATTTTCTTTTAACAATGGTAAAATAGCTTTTGTTGCTGCTTCTACAAATGAGATGTCTGGCTCATTCTTACCTTTAAAAGGAGTAGGAACCACAATTAAATAAGTGTCAGCAACTGTAGGCTTAACATCTACCTTCAAATACCCTTCTTTAACAGCTATATCAACAGCTATATCTAATTCAGGTTCTACAATATGTATTTTACCTTTATTTATAATTTCTACTACTTTAGGGTTGACATCTACCCCATGTACATATATTTTGTTTTGAGCTATTAAGGCTGCTGTAGGCAAGCCTATATACCCTAACCCTACTATTACAACACTTGGTTTATTATCCATTTCTTATTATAAATTTGAAATAAATTCTACAATTTGTTTACATGCTGTACCATCTCCATATGGATTATGTAAAGCACTCATTTCCTGATAACGTTCTTCATTATCTAATAAATTTTGAGCTTCTAACACAATTTTTTCCGTATTTGTACCTACTATCAAAACAGTTCCAGCTTCTACAGCCTCAGGCCTTTCTGTAGTATCACGCATAACTAAAACTGGTTTCCCTAAACTGGGGGCTTCCTCTTGCACTCCTCCACTATCTGTAATAATTAAATATGATTTACTCATTAACCATACAAAAGCGGGGTAAGATAACGGAGCTATTAAAGATATATTGTCTATTCCTTCTAATAACTCATAAACAGGTTTTTGAACATTCGGATTTAAATGCACTGGATATATTATTTGAACATCCCTATTATTAATTGCTATTTCCCTTAATGCTGCACAAATATTTATAAATCCTTGTCCATGATTTTCTCTTCTATGCCCAGTTACTAATATTATTTTTTTATCACTCTCAATTAAATCTTTAAGCTTCTCAATTTCATCATCAGTAAAATTATTTAATGTTACTTTTGCTTCACTAAAATGCAAGGCGTCAATAACCGTATTACCTGTTATTAAAATGTTTTCCTTTTTAATATTCTCTTTTAATAAATTTTGCTGAGAAGTTTTTGTTGGAGCAAAATGATAATCAGACACTCTACCAGCAATACTTCTATTCATTTCTTCTGGAAAAGGAGAACGCTTATCAAAGGTTCTTAATCCTGCTTCTATATGACACACTTTAGCTCCTGAATAAAAAGCCGCTATACTTGATGCCATTGTTGTAGTGGTATCTCCATGAACATATACATAATCTGGCTGAAAATCTTCTAAAACAGGCTTTAAATTAGTAATAATATCCGCTGTTAAAGAATATAAATTTTGATCCGGCTTCATTAAATCCAAATCATAATCAGGAACTATTTCGAAAAAATCCAATACTTGATCCAACATTTCTCTATGTTGTGCTGTAACACAAACTTTTGTTTCAAATTTTCCATTCTTCTGAAACTCTTTAACCAAAGGAGCCATTTTTATAGCCTCTGGCCTTGTGCCAAATATAAATAAATTTTTTTTCATAGTACTTTTTGGGGCTACAAATTTACCTATTTTTCACATACCAATCTAGTGTTTCTAGCATTCCTTTTGAGAATAAGAAAGCTGGTTGATATGATAAAAACTTATTTGCTTTTGATATATCAGCTAAAGAATGTTTCACATCTCCTTTTCTATCTGGACCGTGTGTAATATTTGATTTTGAACAATCAATATTCAACGTACTCATCCCTTCTTTTATCGTTTTAACCAAGTCTAGTAAAGTAGTATTTTCTCCACAAGCAACATTATACACCTGATTAATAGCTTTGCTATCATTTACTAAAGCCGCTTTGATGTTTGCTTGCACTACGTTTTCTATAAAGGTAAAATCCCTCGAATGTTCCCCGTCTCCATTGATAATTATGTCTTCTTTATTAAAGAATCGACCAATAAACTTTGGTATTACAGCAGCATACGCTCCATTTGGATCTTGTTTGGGACCAAATACATTAAAGTAACGCAGTCCGATTGTTTCTAAACCATAAGTTTTATAAAACACATCGGCATATAATTCGTTTACATATTTCGTTACTGCATAAGGAGACAAAGGTTTCCCAATTTTATCTTCAGTTTTAGACAAGTCAGGATGATCCCCATAAGTTGAGGAGCTCGCGGCATAAACTACCCTTTTAACAGAAATAGATTCCTTTGCAGCTACTAACATATTTAAAAAACCTGAAACATTCACTTCATTTGAAGTAATTGGATTATTAATTGACCTAGGAACAGATCCTAATGCTGCTTGGTGTAATACATAATCCACATTAGACATAGCCTTTTTACAAGTATCTAAATCTCTGATGTCACCTTCAATCAATTCACAATTATTATTTTCCAATAATCCTTGAATATTCTCTCTTTTTCCAGTTGAAAAATCATCTAAAATAACAACTTTTTTTACTTTATATTTTAAGAGGTACTCTACAATATTAGCCCCAATAAAGCCAGCTCCTCCTGTAACTAAAAAAGTTAACGCTGATAAATTTTTACTATGATATGCAGTTTGGTACATTATAATCGTTTATTAACGAATTTACTATCTAAATTTCCTTTAACATCATAAACGACAGCTTTATTCTTAATTAGAACTTCTAAATCTAATCCAGAAAACTCGTTATGTGCAACTGTATGCACAATAGCATCATATTTTTTATTTTCTAATGACGATATTGTTTTTACTCCATATTCATGAACTACTTCATCTTCTGACGCCCAAGGATCATATACATCTACATCCATATGGAAAGAAACTAAATTTCTATACACATCAATAGCCTTCGTATTTCTTATATCAGGGCAGTTTTCTTTAAAAGTGATACCAAGCATTAATACTTTAGCATCTTTTATTGCTATATCATTCTGAACCATTAGTTTTAAAACCTCTGTTGCCACATATTCTCCCATACTATCATTCAATCGTCGTCCTGCTAATAT
>JABSPO010000198.1 GCA_013214625.1 Flavobacteriaceae bacterium | reverse complement strand
GTTGTCGGAGCTTTTAGTATTGTTTTAATTAAGCCTAATTTAATACTGAACAAGTTACAAGTGTTACTAACGCTGTTTTAATTGAACTATAGGTGGTAAGTATATAAATACTGCTAAAGGCATATACAGGTAATTACCTTGTTGTTTTACGTGGATAGCATGATGATTTCCAAAGGCACTAATAGCAATATTCGTTATTTTTTCACCAGTAATTTTTTATAAATTGATACTCCGTTTGCTTTTTCTGATATATATAAATAGCCTCTTCCAAGTTTATCTATTACAACTCCTTGATGAATATTATCTCCAGAAGTTGGTATAATTTTCGTTTACCATAACAAATTGAAGTTAGAAGTATCTGTTGAAGGGACATTAATTGTATCGTCGGTTGTATTACATGCAGTAATAAAAATGATAATTATGACCAAAAATCGATATAATGTCTTCATGTTTAGGTTAATTAGGCAATAAATTACGCATTATTGTATAATAAATGCGATACCTTTGCGCAAAATTTAGTACACATGTCAAGCGAAAGAAAGAACACAGGAAGGAAGAAGCATACAAACGATTCTTATAAAAAGGCTAACGCTCCAAAATCAAAATCACCTAGGTCAAGAACTTCTGTAAAGAAAACGGAGGCTAAAGCGGTTCCTGTAAAAAAAGGATTGTCTGATGAAATTCGTTTAAATAAATACATAGCAAATTCGGGTATATGTTCTCGTCGTGAAGCAGATTTGTATATTTCTATTGGTAGTGTTACTGTTAATGGAAAAGTAGTTTCAGAAATGGGCTATAAGGTAAAGAGAGATGATGATGTTCGTTATGACGGAAGTAGAGTTAGTCCTGAGCCTAAGGCATATGTGCTTTTAAATAAACCTAAAGGTTTTGCAACTACGACAAGTGAAAGTAAAGGTAGAACTGTAATGGATTTGGTATCAAATGCTACCAGTTCAAGGATTAAACCCGTTGGAAGATTAGGAAGAAATTCAACAGGGTTATTGTTTTTTACCAATGATGATGATATGGTAAAGAAATTCACGGGTTCTAAAACTGGAGTAAAACGTTTATTTCATGTAGAATTAGATAAAAACTTAAAATCAGAGGATCTTAAAAAAATTCAAGATGGTATTCTTATAGAGGGTAAAAAAGTAACAGTAGTTGAAGCGTCTTATATTACCAATTCACCTAAAAATGAATTAGGTATTTCTATATTAAATACTGGAAACGGAGTGTTAAGAAATATCTTTGAACACCTTGGGTATGACTTGATAAAGGTTGATTGTGTGATGATAGGTGATTTAACTAAAAAAGATATACCAAGAGGACACTGGAAACACCTTACAGAGCAAGAACTAATTAACTTAAAACATTTTAAGTAAGATTTACTTAGTATTTTAAAATAACAAAAAGCCTTTCAAATTAGTTTTGAAAGGCTTTTTGTTTGTTGGGTCTTCATGTGAATTAATGCGTATAGAACTTGCCTAAATGACTTTCTTGTTTAACTCTGTAAGCTTATATAATATTGTTGGTTTGAAAACATAATATAACTTGCGTATCTTTCTTAAAATCACTAACTTAGGTGTATGTATTGAAGTTAAATACTAATAAATATTTAGGTATGGACACAAGGAGTTTTGACTCATTATCAATAGCAATAAACGCTTTGACGGCCGAAGGGTTTACTGAAGATTTTAAAGCAGAGGAAAACAGTATTAAGGCACTATATTCCAAAAAGGAATATCAGCCTGAAGAACTTACCATTGTGAGTACATTTAGGTTTGAAGGAATGACTAATCCTGAAGATGAAACAGAGTTGTTTGCTATTGTCGCAAATGATAACTTGAAAGGAACTTTAGTAATGTCATATAGTGCTAATCATTTTCAAAATGTTGAATTGATAAAACAAATCAAAGAAGTGAAAAATTAGTGACTCATATTTACTAGCTCTTCACCAAAAGTTATGGGTTTTATGAAAAACATCCTTTCTAAACAAAGTGTAGCAGAGTAATAAATCGTATTATTTTATAGTTTATTTTGTGATTTCTCCTAAGGGCGAAATGACTAAACAATTTAATTGCTTAAAATCCTCATATTTCTCTTTTTAACTAATCTACTATTTTTAGCGAAGAGCTTATTTATTTTAAAAGTTTTTGAAGAATTCTAAAATAAGTATCGCTGCTGTATATCCCATTATGAGTGCAATTGTCAATTAAATGTAGCGTAATATTATCCGGGTAGAGTTGCTGTAGTTGTATTGAGTTTCCTTCCGGAGTAATTAACTGATCGTCCTTACCGTGAAAAATAGCGATAGGACAGGTCACTTTTTTAAGATATTCGTGAGTAGGTATTTTATAACTAATTAAGAATTTAGGTACAAATGGCGCAATTTTTTTCACTAAGGATTCAAATGAATAATATGGAGCTTCTAGAACCAATAATTTGGGAGAGTTATTTGCCGCAATGTTAGCAGCTAATCCAGAGCCAACTGAAAATCCTAACACGATAATGTGACTTTCTTGATATTTTGTTTTTAATAAATCATACACTTGTTGCATGTCATTATGTAGCATTTTTTCACTTTCAAGCTGGTTTTTGTTTTTACCAAAACCTCTGTAGTCTACAAATAAAACATCGTAATTATTATCAGTATATAGTTTTGATCGCATTCCCCAATTATGTAGTGCACCTGCATTTCCGTGTAAGTATAAAATAATTCCTTTTGAGTTTTTAGCTTTAAAAAGAAGCGTGTTTAAGGTGTTTTTTTTGTCAACAGGGATATTTATCTCTTCGAATTCAGCATCGAATTGATATTGATAATCGGTTGCTAATGTTTTGGGATGGAAATAGAACTCTTCTTGGTTGAAATAGAAGAAAGTCATTGCAAACACATATAATGATGCAATGAATAGTAAAGGGAGTTTTACTATTTTTTTATTAAAAAAATGTTTGATATAACCGTTCATATTACTTGTGAATCAATTTTCTCGGTGTAACTACACGAGGAGTGAATTAACTAACGCCATTTTTCGTTAGAGACATCCCGATAGCTATCGGGGCGAGGAATTAAACCCACTGGTGGGTTAAAAAAATATTAAACCAAAATTAAACCTTTTTAATATAGTATAGTCTTATGTAGTATTGAATTTAAAAAAGTAAATTTTAGTTATTAATGAAAGGTAATTTAAAAGTGATCAGTCCCTTATGGTTATTCATGTTTTTTAACATGTTACTCTTTAGTCAACAATTAAATGAAGACTTTAAAATAAAAGTTTCTCCTGTTTTCAACGGGGAAAAGCTCCAAAAAGACGATTGGTATGTATCTAAAAAAGGAGATTCAATACAATTTAATAAAGTAAAATTTTATTTAACAGATTTTAAGTTTGATTTAGCCGAAAATAGCCAACAAAAAATAATAAACAACACTGTTTTAGTTGATGCATTTGATAAAAAAACACTTTTAAAAACATTGCAACGACCTTTAAATAAAAAAGATAGTACAATACAATTTTCATTAGGTGTTAGTGGTGTTTTAAGTGAATCAGGAGCCCTTTCAGGAGATTTTGATCCAGCTAATGGAATGTATTGGGCTTGGCAAAGCGGTTATATTAATATAAAAATAGAGGGCATGAGTCCTAGTTGTCCAACTAGAAAAAACAAGTTTACTTTTCATATCGGCGGTTTTCAAAAATCATATCCGACATTAAGAGTACTAAGCTTTCCTATTAAAGAATATCAAAATGAAATTACGCTAGTTGTTGATCTAGCAACTTTTTTAAACGAAATAGACTTAAAAGAAAAGCATAGTGTAATGATACCTGGAGAGAAAGCCTCAAAATTAGCTGATATAGCAGTAAATATGTTTGATATAAAATAATGAAAAAAGCCGTCTGTTTTATTGGGGGAATACTGCTGTTGTCTTTTATTGGTTTAAAAGTAAAGAAGAATATTTTTACCTATCCTGAATATTGGCCGAAACCAGTATATGACATTATTAAAAACCCAGTTACAGAAGAAGGTTTTCAATTGGGAAGAGCTTTGTTTTACGATCCAATACTATCTAAAGATAATACTATTTCATGTGCAAGTTGTCATTTACAAGCTTCAGGATTTACTCATATTGATCATGATTTAAGTCACGGTATAGAAGGAAAAATAGGAACGAGAAATTCCTTAGCGATTATGAATAGTGCATGGTCGGATTCTTTTATGTGGGATGGAGGAATTAATCATTTAGAAGTTCAAGCACTTGCTCCATTAACCAGTGATGTAGAAATGGCGGAAACTTTAGAAAATGTAGTTAGAAAGCTAGACACAATTCCTTTTTATAAGAAGATGTTTTATAAAGCTTTTCAAGATAGCACCATCACCGGACAAAGAGTACTGTTAGGGTTTACACAGTTTACCCTAATGTTGAACACCTATAATTCTAAATATGATAAATACATTAGAAAAGAAGTAGGCGGAGAATTTACAGCACAAGAAAAAAATGGATTAAAATTATTTCGAAATAATTGCGCTTCCTGTCATACGGAGCCCTTATTTGCGACTAATAAATTTAAGAATAATGGTTTAGCCGTTGATACGACTTTGAATGATTATGGGAGGATGAAAATCACACAAAACCCAAAAGATTCGTTGAGATTTAAAGTGCCAACACTGCGAAATATACAGTTTACAAAACCATACATGCATGATGGAAGATTTGAAACCTTACAAGAAGTAATAACACACTATACTAATGGAATTCAACAAAGTGAAACGCTGTCAGAAGAGCTTAAAGATCCAATACTATTCACCCACAGAGAAAAAGTAGATTTATTGGTTTTTTTAAGAACCTTGACGGATAAAGAATTTTTGTTTGACAAACGATTTTCATTTCCAAAAGCATTAATAACTCAAAAATAATCTTGTGAATTCTGTAGTATTTTCTACCATTATAGCTTTGTTAAGCCATTGTTTTTTCAGTGTGCTGTTTTTGTTGTGTATAAAGAAAAATACACCAAAGTATTTATGCTTACTATTTGTAGTTATTCCAATTCCTTTTTTAGGGACTCTTTTGGGAGCTACTTTTGGTTTTGATACTATTATTATACGAATGCTATTTTCAGCAGCTAGTTTCTTTTTAATAGGACCGTTACTTTACTTTTATTGTAAATCAATTTTATGTAAAACAATTCAAAAAAAGACATTGTTTTTACATAGTATTCCTTTTTTATTATTTAGTATTCTGTTAATAAATGTTGCTCCACCACCAGCTCCTTTTGGTGATAATGATTTTGTATCTCAAATACTTCAGGCGTCTAACAAGGTAAAGTTGCCAAAGTATTTTTTAACAACCTGTATAACATTATCTAATATATTTTATAGTGTATTGATTATTCAATTGATAAGGAAAAGTAAGTTAAAAGTAAAAGAATTTTATTCTGTTATTAATTATTCGGTAACACTTCAATGGTTGCAGTGGTTAGCTGTGTTTTTTGTGCTTTTAGCAATTACTTCTTTTATAGAAAAAGCTTATCCCGGAAGTGAAAAAGCCATTCCATATGTAAAACAATTAGGGCCAGTATCAAGTTTACTTTTTGTGTTTTTTTTAAGCGCTTTTGGTTTTCAACAAAATGTATTATCGGAATTATGTGCAGAAAGACTATCTGAGGAGAAATCAATAATTAAAGCAGAAAAAGTACATGAAGTAATACCTCAAAAGGAAGAAAAGAATTTTAATGCTTTGGAGATGAAAATGGAGGAGTACATGATCGGGGAACAGGCTTTTTTAAATGAAAATTTACGGCTATCTGATGTTTCTAAAGCAATGGAAGTTTCTACTAATCAGTTGTCATTTTTTATAAATAGCACATATCAAAAAAATTTTTACAAATATGTAAATGATTTTAGAATAGCACATGCTTGTAAATTATTAAAAGATGAAACCTATAATAAATACACAATTGTTGCGATCGGTTTTGAGTCTGGATTTAATTCAAAATCTACCTTTAATCAAGTTTTTAAAGAGCAAACAAATCTAACGCCATCTGCATACCGAAAAGTAGGATAATGCTACCTATATAGTTTATTGCTTAGGGGTATTTCAAACGGAAAATAATGCTAATTAATTTACATCTTGGGTACTTTTATTGACGTCATTGATTTAGTTATAAATACATGTCCGGACTTATATACTC
>JABSPO010000197.1 GCA_013214625.1 Flavobacteriaceae bacterium | reverse complement strand
AAACCTTTTAGGAGAAATGAATGCTTTAAATATTAGTACTGCTAGTATCATACTATTACTTTCAATATTCTTTTTAATATATGGTTCAGGAAAACATTCAGTAGATTATAACTTAAAAATGGAACAATGACATTTTAGCTGTTAACAAAGATCTTTATTTCATATTAATAAAATTGTTTTAGCTAAAAAATTTTATTTTCTTTGTTAACAGCTTTTACATAAAAAATCCTTACAACATTAATTGTAAGGATTTTTTATGTATTTATAATTATAGAATAAGGTTCTAGCTATCTGAATCCAAATAATCTAATACTCCATCTCCATCAGTGTCAATGTATGTAGCTGTTGTAATGGTAATTTCATTTGGTACAACATTATCATTAACAACTCTTTCAATCTCATATTCATTTACACCTAGCATTGGCTCAGTACTTCCATCTAAAAACATTGGGTAAACAACTATATTAGCTTCGTTTTTTGATAAAATTGGATCATTGTCATCATTTGGGTCTAAAAAATTTGGAAAAATATCCAAATCAGTATTGTCATCACTTAAGTCATGATTTCCGTTTAAATCCTCAACATATGTTGGTACACCATCACTATCATGATCTAGCACAGTAGTACCATATACTTTTAGTTTAAAAATTAAAGGGGCATATGCAGAAATACCTCCAGCAGGACTAGCATAATACCCTAAGCCTGATGGCATAAATACTGCTCCTACTCCATAATTTTCATAATCAAAAGTTCCATCACCTACTGCATCTACATTATCTGCTATATTAAACTCTGAAACAGATTCAGAAAAACCTTTAACTGTTGCTGATAAATCTAACTTAACAGGGTTTAATGCATTATCAAAAACATCTTTTTCTAATGTCATTCCTTCATAAGATAAAAATGCTTCATCACAAAACCTTGGTTTGGATGTCCCTAAGCCTTGTACTATTTTTAAAATATATAAAGTATGATCAACATCACTTACTGTTATCGTTTTTGTTTCAATAGTAAAATTATTTATTACTGTATTCACATAATCAATTAATGGAGTTCTTGTATAACTCCCCGCCATTTGATCGGTAGAAAACTCAATATCATAACTAAAATTAACAACTGGAGCAATAAACTCTTCCTCATTAAAATAATTATTTGTTAAAAACTCAACTATTGCTGCATTATCAATTGGTTCCTGTTCAGCATAAGGAACTACATAAATAGTAACAGTATCATCATCTTTACATGAAAATAAACCAACAAAAACAAAAAATAATAGTGTACTTTTTAATATTCTATTCATCATTACTCAATTTTGGCGGCAAGATACAATTTTATCTTACTTTTGTTTTTATTTTAACATTGATTTTAGATAAAATGAGAGTTGATAAATATTTATGGTGTATTCGTTACTTTAAAACAAGAAGTATCGCTACTGAAGCTTGTAAAAAAGGACATATTCGTATTAACGATGCTCAAGTAAAACCTTCTCGTGAAGTTTATGCAACTGATAAAATTAACATCCGAAAAAATCAAATTAACTATACTGTACAGGTTTTAGATATTCCTCAAAACAGAGTTGGTGCAAAATTAGTAGATATGTACCGAAAGGACATCACCCCAAAAGAGGCTTTTGAACACCTAGAACTATTAAAGTACTCAAAAGATTATTATCGAAAAAAAGGTACCGGTAGGCCTACTAAAAAAGACAGGCGAGATATTGACGGTTATGGCTCTGAAGAAGAATAAAAGAATTAACTTTGAATGGACTTTTATATAGCAATTACACACTATGAAAACTAAAAACAATATTATCCTTACTAATACACAAATCAATCATAAAATTAGAAGGATTGCTTTACAAATTCTAGAAAGTAATATTTATGAGTCAAAAATTATTTTAGCCGGAATTTCAAAAAACGGTTTTTTTATTGCTAAAAAACTCAAACAAGCCATATCAGATTATTCTGATGTAAAAATTATTCTTTGTGAGGTTTTCATTAACAAAAAAGAATTACTTAATAAAGTTACTGTTTCAATTAATATAGAAGAGTATACAAATGAGTCTGTAATATTAATAGATGATGTACTACATTCTGGTGCTACATTAATATATGGAGTAAAACATTTTTTAAACGTTCCTTTAAAACAATTAAAAACTGCTGTACTTATAAATAGAAACCATAAAAAATTCCCTATAAAAGCCGATTTTAAAGGACTTTCACTTTCTACCTCAATTAATGAACATGTTGAAATTGTTTTTAACAACAATACTGCTCAAGCTGTTTTAATATAACACCTTCACTATCTTTTCTACAGTTTCTTTAATTGTTAAATTATCGGTTGAAATGATACTTGATGCTTGATTATAAAAACTTTGACGTTCAAATAAATGTATTGCTATAAATTCTATTAAATCGTCTTCTGTTTTAAGGTGGTTAATTAGTGGCCTATTCTCCTTCTCTTTAAATAACCTATCGCTTAAACTCTTCGGTAATAACTTTAAATATATAGATTTTGAGTTTTCTGAATTAATTAATTCCATATTTCCATAAAAACACGGGGTTCCTCCTCCTAAAGATAAAACAACATTATTTTGTAATGTATAAATTTCCTTCAAACAAGTATTTTCTAATCTTCTAAAATAAATTTCTCCTTTAGCTTTAAAAATATCTTTAACACTTAAATTTTCTTTTTCTTCTATGAAATTATCCAAATCAATAAATTCATATTCTAAAATTGTTGCTAAATCTACCCCAATTGTGGATTTACCCGAGCCCATATAACCTAATAATGTAATAATCATATTCTATTAAATACTCTTAGTTAACTAATTACAAATATCTTAAAAATATTTCAAAAAATATCAAAAAAAAGACTTGATAAATTAATTAATCCTCTTATATTTGCACCCGCAATCACATATATGTTTGCATTAGATCTGGTAGCTCAGTTGGTAGAGCATCTCCCTTTTAAGGAGAGGGTCCTGGGTTCGAGCCCCAGCCAGATCACTAAAAAGTTAAGCTCCTCGCTTAACTTTTTTTGTTTCTATAATGCGCACGTGGCGGAATTGGTAGACGCGCTAGCTTGAGGGGTTAGTGGAGGAAACTCCGTGGAAGTTCGAGTCTTCTCGTGCGCACATTTATTTTTTTCCCTTCATTATATATTTCTCTTAGCAATATCTCTATATTAAAATTTTATCGTAAGTTTTAATACGGTTAAAATAATGTTAACAGCAACTTTACTTATCCTTTAAAATTTAACTTTGTATTATAATTAAATTATACTTTATGAGAACAAAACTGTTTGTACCTATTACCGCATTAATTCTTCTTAGCTCATGTGTTTCACAAAAGAAATTCACATCTTTAGAAGAGCAACAAAAAAACACACAAGACTTATTAAATTCCGCAACTGTAAAACTAAATAGTTGCTTGGAAGATCGTGCTTCCTTTTCTGCTCGCGCAAAAGCACTAGAAGAACAACTTGTTGATTTAAGAAATACAAATCAAGGTTTAATGGAGAGCACCAAAGATCTTACCATTTTAACTACAAAAGGCGCAACTAATCTTGAAAAATCTTTAGAAAGTTTAAAAGAGAAGGATTTAAGAATATCTCGTCTTCAAGATGCATTAACAAAAAAAGACAGTGTTACCTTAGCCTTAGTTACAAGTTTAAAGCGTGAGGTAGGGATTAACGACCCAGACATCAATATTAATGTAGAAAAAGGAGTGGTATTTATATCTATCGCAGATAAATTATTATTTAAAAGCGGGAGCTATAACGTAACTTCAAGAGCAAATGAAATACTTGCTAAAGTAGCTAAAGTAGTAAACAGCAAACCTAATTTTGAATGTATGGTTGAAAGTCATACCGACAATAAATCATTCAAAAATGGAGTGTTAATTGACAATTGGGATTTAAGTGTCAAACGCGCTACCTCTATTGTTAGGGTTTTAGAAAGCTTAAACGTAAAGCCTGAAAAACTAATTGCTGCAGGAAGAAGCTTTCACGTGCCATTGACGGACAATGATACTGCTGAAAACAGAGCTAAAAATCGTAGAACTAGAATTGTTATTTTACCAAAAATAGATGAATTTTATGATATGATAGAGCAAGAAATGAAAAACTTAGCTAAAGAATAAGTTATTATATACTTAATAATTTAAAAAGCTCAATCGAACGATTGAGCTTTTTAAATATATATACCATAACTCCTCTTTACAAAATATCTAAACTCCCTTTACCTTCTCTTATCACCTCAGCTTCTCCATTAGAGAAATCAATTACAGTAGAAGCTACATTATCACCATACCCCCCATCAACAACCATATCTACTTTGTGTTGCCACTTTTCATAAATTAATTCTGGATCGGTAGTATATTCAATAATATCATCCTCATCATAAATAGATGTAGATACTATTGGGTTTCCAAGGGCTTCAATAATTGCTCTAGTAATATCATTGTCCGGAACACGTATCCCTACAGTTTTTTTCTTTTTAAAGGCTTTAGGTAAATTATTATTTCCAGGTAAAATAAAAGTATACGGCCCAGGCAAAGCTCTTTTTAGTACTTTAAATGTTGCAGTGTCTATTTGCTGTACATAATCACTTAAGTGGCTTAAATCATTACAAACAAACGAGAAGTTAGCTTTTTCAAGCTTCACTCCTTTTATTTTTGCAATACGTTCTAGACCTCTTGTTTTAGTTATATCACATCCCAATCCATAAACAGTATCCGTTGGATAAATAATGATACCTCCCTTTTGTAATACACGTACTACTTTGTCTATCTCTCTAGGACTAGGATTATTACTATATATTTTAATGAATTCTGACATAGTTTTTAATTCAAAATTAAATAATTTAAAAGTATTAAGTAGACTGATGTTTCAACTTCAAATTGGTTGTATTAAGTTACGAAAAAAAAATAGGAGTTCAATAGCTTATAAGTTTAGTTACTTTCAACTCTCTAACTTAATTACCGTATAGTAAGTTTAATATCTACATCAATTCTTGATGTTTTTTAAACCAAAGGCAGTTCTTGAAGAATTACATATAGATTACTATATTCCTTATAATCTTTGCTCTTTATTCTAAAAGCGAAGCGGTCATTAGCCTAAACTTATCTGATAACATTCAACTTCGCAAAACGCAACAATAACTTCTTTAAACCACCATTAGCGAAACGAATTTCTGCTTTCTTATCGGTTCCTCCCCCTTCTATTCTAACCACTTCACCTTTTCCAAAACGAATGTGTTCCACAATATTACCTACTATCAGGTCCGTTCCTGCGCTAGAACTAGCAGCTGCACCATCTGTATTAGGTTTTATCTTTCTTAACTTTCGACTAGCAGCTTCGCTTGAAAAACTAGAAGGTGCCCCCGAAATCGGTTTCTTTAAACGCAGCCTACTTTTATCAACCTCACCAAATACATCAATATCCATCATTGGCTTATACCTTCGTTCATGCATTGGCGTCATAAACTCTAAGTACTTTTCGTCAATTTCTTCAATAAACCTACTTGGCTCACAATCTACTAGTTTACCCCAACGATACCTACTTTGTGCATAGGTTAAATAAGCTTGTTTTTCTGCTCGAGTTAAGGCTACATAAAACAACCTACGCTCCTCTTCCAACTCACTACGCGTATTCATACTCATTCCTGAAGGGAATAAATCCTCTTCCAAACCAACGATATATAAATACGGAAATTCCAATCCTTTCGATAAATGAATCGTCATTAAAGCCACTCTATCGTCATCTCCAGTGTCGTTATCCATATCTGTCGCTAAAGCAACATCTTCTAAAAATTCAGATAAAGCTCCAGTAGTGCCATCTATCTCTTTTTGCTCTTCAACAAAATCCTTGATACCATTTAAGAGTTCTTCAATATTTTCAATTTTTGCCACACCTTCTGGAGTAGCATCTTTTTTCAGTTCTTGAAACAACCCTGTTTTTTTGGCTACATGTTCCGCAATTTCAAATGCGGTAGCGGTTTGATTTATTACTTGAAAACTTTGTATCATCAATACAAAAGCTTCTAATTTTTTACGGGTACCAGCATTAATTTTTAAATCAGGTAGTTTGTGCAAATTTTGCATTACTTCAAAAATTGAACGCTTATAATGATTTGCTGTCACTACCAACTTCTCTATTGTAGTAAAACCAATTCCTCTTCCAGGATAATTAATTACACGTTTTAATGCCTCTTCATCAGCTGGATTGGTTAGCAATCTCAAATAGG
>JABSPO010000196.1 GCA_013214625.1 Flavobacteriaceae bacterium | reverse complement strand
GGTATGTGTAACCAGTTTGGTAATAACGCATTGTTAGGGTCTCTAAACATAGTACCTACATTTGTAGCATGTTCAATACTTGAATAGAAATCAGTATAATCACCAATTTGTACTGGAAGTTGCATTTCAACATCGTCCATTCTGAAAATAATCTTGTCTTTATGAGTAGGATTATCTCTTAATGTTCCGTTTTTAGTATCAAAAATATCAGCGATTTTGTTACGAACTAAGCGCCAAGTTTTTCTTCCATCTGCAATGAAATCGTTTAAGGTATCTTGTAAAAAAATATCATCCGTAAGTGGTACACCTTCAAAATAACCTAATTGATGTAAAGCACCAAGGTCAATTGCATAATCACCAATTCTTGTTCCGATTGTAATAATATCATCTTTCGTAATAAACACTCCAAAAGGAAGGTTTTGTATTGGGAAATGAGAATCATTGGCTACTGTTAACCAACTTATTCTGTTAGGGTCGTTTGCAGTTATTTTCATTATAATATGTGGTATAATTGTATTAAAAATATAGATATTCAAAGCTACATAAAATTATGATAATAGAAATTAAAAATGGTAGATAATAATACCAAATTATAGGAATGTTATACCTAGCTTATTTTAGCAGCTATTTGTTATTTATTATCGGATATAGAAATGAAGTGTGTAATAGTAGTATTATTAGTTTAAAAAGTATTTTTTTTGACATTAAGAAGTATAGGATTTCTTATTTTTGGACTTTATTTTAAAAACAACATAAACAATGCAACGCGACGAACAAATATTTGAATTAATTCAAGAAGAAAAAGTTAGGCAAATTGAAGGCTTAGAACTTATTGCTTCAGAAAATTTTGTTAGTGAACAAGTAATGGAAGCTGCAGGATCCGTGCTTACTAATAAATATGCTGAAGGATATCCAGGAAAACGTTATTACGGAGGATGTGAAGTAGTAGATGAAGTAGAGCAATTGGCAATCGATAGAGCAAAAGCTTTGTTTGGAGCGGCATATGTAAATGTACAACCACACTCTGGTTCACAAGCTAACACAGCTGCATTTTTCGCTTGTTTACAACCTGGAGATAAAATTTTAGGATTCGATTTGTCACATGGTGGACATTTAACACATGGTTCTCCAGTAAACTT
Source organism: Flavobacteriaceae bacterium (assembly GCA_013214625.1). Classification (GTDB taxonomy): domain Bacteria; phylum Bacteroidota; class Bacteroidia; order Flavobacteriales; family Flavobacteriaceae. The sequence goes on along the minus strand of JABSPO010000196.1, from coordinate 5,183 downwards.
TTCTGGTAGATTGTACAATCCTGTATTCTACGGAGTGGAGGAAGCTACAGGAATGTTAGACTATGATAATATTGAAGCTATTGCTGTAAAAGAACAGCCTAAAATGATTATCGCTGGTGCATCTGCATATTCAAGAGATATGGACTTTAAGCGTTTTAGAGCAATTGCTGATAAAGTAGGTGCGTTATTATTGGCAGATATCGCTCATCCAGCAGGGATGATTGCTAAAGGTATTTTAAATGACCCTTTACCACACTGTCATGTTGTTACAACAACTACTCATAAAACCTTAAGAGGTCCAAGAGGAGGGATGATTATGATGGGGCAAGATTTTGAAAATCCATTTGGTATTACCTTAAAATCAGGTAAACTACGTATGATGTCTTCTTTATTAAATTCAGCAGTGTTCCCTGGAAATCAAGGTGGACCATTGGAGCATATTATTGCTGCTAAAGCAATCGCTTTTGGGGAAGCATTGACTGATGAATATATGCACTATATGTTACAAGTACAAAAAAATGCAAGAGCCATGGCTAAGGCATTAGTGGCTAGAGGTTATAAAGTAATTTCTGGTGGTACTGACAATCATATGATGTTAATTGATTTACGTAACAAAAACATTACTGGTAAAGAAGCAGAAAACGCATTGGTAAAAGCTGATATTACAGTAAACAAGAATATGGTTCCTTTTGATGATAAATCACCATTTGTAACTAGTGGTATTCGTATTGGTTCTGCTGCAGTTACTACTCGTGGATTGAAAGAAAGTGATATGGAAACAATCATTTCTTTAATAGATGAAGTAATTGTAAACTGGGAGGATGAAGCTACTTTGGAAGCTGTTTCTGAAAAGGTAAATACATTAATGAGCGATTTGCCATTATTTGCATAATAAGAAACTATTAAGTATTTAAAAAGCGACTAATTAATTTTAGTCGCTTTTTTAGTGCATTTTTATGGTACTGTATTTTGCATTAAGAATAATCTTTTTTGGATTATTTGAATCTCCTGCACTAAAACTAGAATTACTTTCTTTTGAGCTATTTTTAGGATGCTTTAAGCGAGAATGGCTTCCTTTGTAATGTATATAATGCTTCGTGTTTGGTGAGACAATAATAGCATTACCATTTTGTACAATAAGTTTTAAGTTAGTAAAAGTATCCTCTATTTTTAAAATATGCAAATCTCCAAAACTAGTGTCAATATTGGCATTATCTATTAATTTATTGATTTTTATATTAGAAAAATTACTTGTTAGAATCAAACGTTCAACATTTTCCAGTGTAGCCTCTTCAACATAGTTTAAATTAAGCTTACCATAACCCCATTTTTTTATGAAAATAGGGGAGTAGGATGCATTAATGGAAGTGTGTCTTCCATTAATGCTATTTGCTACTAATCTAGTGTGTGATAAATCGGCATTTAAATTATTGATATTTGAAACCAATTTTAACTCGCCATGTCTAACGTTTAGTTTTACTTTTGCTTTTTTAGGTATTTTAATTTTAATAGTTCTCTTCACTTTGGAGTTACTATCCATTAAATGCTCAATTTTCAATCGTCTTTTCTCAGCTAGTTCCCTTCTGTCTTCTCGTTGATGTTCCCTTTTTTCAAGAAGTATCATTTTTCTCTCACGGATTTTTTGTCCTTCTTCCAATCTTTTTTCTAGCAGTTCATTTCTTTTTTCTAATCTTTCTTCTAGCAATTCGTTTTTCTCTTCAAGTCTTTCTTCCCAAATTTTAATTTTTTCTTCATGCTTCTTAGTCCATTCTTTTTCAAATTTCTTAGCCCAAGCCTCCATTTTTTTTTCGTAACCTTTGCCAAATTTTTTCTCAATGTTCTCACTCCATTTGTCCAAGTATTTATCACCATTCTTTTTATAGGCTTTATAGTCAAAATGTAGTTCATGAATCCCTTCAGGTAATTCAGGAAGCTCTGGCATTTCCGGTAATTCAGGAAACTCAAAGTCTTCTATATGTGCAATATGGATTTCAGGGATGTCTGCCAATTCAAATTTTAGTTCCTCTATAATTGCTATAGCAGCTTCGTTATCACCATGGACATAATTGAAATTCCATGAATGACGCCTTCCTTCTTGTGTAGTTATTGTTACGTTGTTGGTTGTGGCGTCAATAGTTAGTCCCCAATTTTCAAGGTCTTCTTTAGATATTTTTTCACCTTCAATATAGGCTTCAATTTCAATAACATTCTTATTCCAAGTATCTAGCTCAATATTACAATAGTTGGTGTTTAAATTAAGTGTTACATCCTTAGCAACTTTTATAGATTGATTTGTTTTTTCAAGTTTAGTTTGTGCATTTATAGTGCATATACTTAAAAAAAATAGTACGAATAGTTTATACTGAATTGTTTTCATCTGTTTCATTTTTTGATTCATGTTTAAATGGATTGTTGTTTTTCTGATTGATTAGCTTCAGAAATGTTTAAATTTTTCAGTTGATTTTTTAAACGATACAATAGATTTAAGCGAAATTTTAAATTGTCAATTAATGCATTAATAGTAAACTCATTAGGTCCCGATTCTGTTAACTCAATATTCAAACGTTCATACTCCTTGTTAAGGTCGTCTAAACGTTTTAAATAGTCTTCAAACAACGCTTTAGTTTCCGAAGTGTACTTCATTTTTGATAGCTCTAAATTGATGCTAGCTAAATAATACTCTTCCACTTTTTTTAAATTAGGAGAAACATCACTAAGTGTTTTTGTGACTACTATACTGGTGTTTTCAATATCATTATTAGATTTTGTAGGTGTAAAGTAATTGTAACTTCCATAACTGACTCCCAATAACAATATGATGCTTGCTGCCATATTTAACCATGAGGGTTTAGAACTATGATTTTGTGGGAAATTAGTATCTAATTTTTCAACAAACCGTAGTTCATGTCCTTTGGGCATCTCTTTTTTTATGACCTCTTGCTTCAACAGCTTTTTAATATCTTGCGCCATAGTGTTTAGGTATTAATAGTTGCTGTAATTTCTGTTTGCCTCGGGACAATTGAGTTCGTGATGCTGCTTCAGAAATTTTTAATATTTCTGATATTTCTTGATGGTCAAAGCCTTCAATTAAATAGAGCATTAACACAAACTTATACTTATCTGTTAAGCTGTTAATTGCATTTGTTACTTCGCTAAAAGTAATTGCATCATCTACTAACCATTCGTCATTAAAATCAGCGTCTACTATTTTGAGGTGCACCTCATCAAGTTCTACCAACCGTGCTTTTTTTGCTTTTAAAGCATCTATACTTTTATTAATGACGATACGTTTTAACCAAGCGCCAAAAGTAACTTCTGCGTTGTATTGTTCTAATTTTGAAAAGGCTTTTATAAAAGATTCTTGTACAATGTCCTCTGCCTCCGCATCATTTTTTACAAACCGGTGTGCTACAATATACATACCATTACAATATTGATTGTAGAGTTGTACTTGTGCTTTGCGATTGTTACGCTTGCATTTTTCAATGATATCAACTTGAAACATGCTTGTTGTCCTTTAGTTTTTAGTTAGTGCTCTTTAAAGACGAGTAAAAAAATAGAGTGTGACAAAAAAGAATTAATAAGATATAAAAAAACCGAATCAATTGATTCGGTTTTGAGTTATATATAATGATTGTATTTATCCATCAGTAGGGAAAACACTTGCCTGATAAGCTCCAATATCATAATTACCTGTTGTTCTAACAGTGTTTAAAAGATCATTAAAACTAGGAGTTATTTCAAACCCAGTATTATCAGCAGGAGAAGTTCCTTCTTCTATTTGAAATTGATTGTTATTTGCATCTAAAAATAAAGGAGTTTCATTAAATATATTTCCTTCATACAGTGTTACATCATTAAAGTCATATAGAGGATTTGTACTAAATTGATTTGAAGTATCATTAAAGCGCAATAAGCAATTGATAAATTTACAGTTTAAATCAGCACCAGTTTCTTTTAAAAATGAAAATTCTAAATTGTCGTTACCATACACAATACAGTTAGTGAAAGTAGCATCTAATTGTGAAACAAATAAAGTGTCACTAGTAGTTAATGAATTACTCATTAATAGTGTAGGGAAGGAGCGAAATCCGCTACTCCAGTAGTTGGTGAATGTACAATGTTGGAAATCATATGTACCACCAAGGCTTAATGATACACTTGCCTGTCCGCAATTACCTACTACAATATTTTTCCCTTCTATATTTCCGTTAAAAGCAAATATTCCGTTAACAGCATGATTGTATAGTTGGGTGTTGGTAATGGTTGTCGTTAAATCGCCATCGTTTCCATCGCTTCTAATACCTATAGTTCCGTTTTTAATAGTTACATGATCAAAAAGGTTATTGGTACTTCCTTCCTGTAACCAAATTGTTCCCCATTGTCCAGGAATATCACTATATAAAGGTTCTAATCTATCACCTTCAAAAATAATTTCTTTTTCTAGTAAATCCGGATCTGTGCTTACATCCCCATCTGCTATAATGGTAGCGCAATCAGGTACAATTAATCCTGAATCTCTATGAAAATGAATTCGTGTTCCTTCTTGAATGGTTAGTGTTTCACAAGCAGGAACTGATGGAAATCCATAAATCACATAAGGTACCGTATTTGTCCAGTTTAATTGAGATAATGTTAAATCAAAGTTATTTAATTCTCCATCATTTAATGCAGATGGGAATATCATGTTTGCATTTTTCACTAAAGTAACTAAGGCTACTTTTTGAGTAAAGCTATTAGCATCAAACAGAATATTGTCTGTATATAAAAACTCTGTTGCAGTAGTGGTGTAATCTAAAATATCAATTGTAGTTTCAATAAAAATATAAATACTGTCTTTGGCTTTTATTTGAATATTTTCAAAAGACTGGCCAGCAATACCATCAACCATTAATCGGTATTTTGAAGTAGCTCCGTTTTCTAATGAAATAGTTGGTATATGGATGTCGTCACCGCTATTGTTGTATACTTTTAAGTTGTAAGTACTTGAACCTATATTGGTGAAAACAGTGTCTAAATAAACAGTATGTGTAGAAAATGCTATGTTCCCAGAACTAGCTTGAGTATCAAAATCTTTACGACAAGAGCCTAAACTCATTATTAAAATAAGACTAGTAGTAATGGTTAATATGTTTTTCATAGTTGTATGTACGTACGGTGTTGTAAATGTACTATTATTCTTA
>JABSPO010000195.1 GCA_013214625.1 Flavobacteriaceae bacterium | reverse complement strand
GTTAAAAACATAATAGACTAAAAATCAACCAACAAACCTATTAGGCTTGTTGGTTTTTCTTTTTTATGTGACGTTTATGGCCGCCACGCTCAGAACCGTATTTGCACATGCACGCTCGTTTTTATATGAGATATATGACAACCCCAGTGTTTACAGGGGTTCGCGTGACTTTGTGAAATTCTAAGAAAATATTTTATTTCGGCTAACATTTTGCCGACTCGGGGCATGTGCACGTGTCCTTTATATCCCTACGTATATGCAATATACTTGTACTATGAGTAAGGATAGTTATACACTTGAGTCAGCAATCACGAGCATGAAGAGCTTATCTGCTAAAGGAATTCCTTTTAGTTTTTCATTCATGAAGTTGAATGGTACACGATCTAAAGTGTATCGGGCTGCTATACGAAAGCAGGCGAAGTCTTCAAAGCTTAAGAACTCTTTCGCTTTGCTCGAGTATGTTAATGTAGACACCGATGAGTGTAAACATTGCTACCTACCATTACTCATGAGCTTTAACAACAAACCAATACGAATAAGAAGATGAGAACTATATCTAAACTAAACGATAAAGATTATATATCCTTTGCTGATAGTGAGGTTAATTACTTCGAGATATCAGGTAGATCTGCGAACTCTGGTAGCTCATCAACTACTGAATCGTTTGGTGATTGGGAGTCTTCTACCTTAGATGTAGGTGACTATAAAGTTATCCCATACGGATCAAACAATGATATCCCTAAAGAAATTCAGGACACAGTATTCCCTAATCATTTAGCCAATAGGCTACAGAATAGAAAGGTTGAGCTGTTAATAGAGCAAGGCCCATACTTATACGCTTATGAGGTTACTGATGAAGGTAAGCGTATAAAGAAGGCTATTAAAGATGATGAGATATTAGCCTGGTTAGAAGCTGATGGATATGAAGAGAACTTAATCCATAACGCTACTGAATATTACTACTCTCAGGGGGTGTTTACTAAGCTATTCAATCAACGTGGTATGCGTATAGGTTCGGGTGGTATCGCTAAAACTGAGAGTCTATCCTTTGTTAATTGCCGTTTAGCTTACAAGAAAACAGATAAAAAAAAGAAGCCTACTCATGTAATTATAGGAGATTGGAATGATTCTGGAGGAAATAAAAAGTATGACATATACCCGTTATTTGATGCTAAAGAGCCTCTAAAACATAAGGTATGTGTGCATTATAGCGTGTTTAAATCGTTCGGATTAAACTCCTATGCTGTTTCAGAGGTATACAGTTCATTACCTTGGATTCGTCGCTCTACTGCCATTCCTCAAGTATTAGAAGCGCTAACAAACAATTCACTTAATATTAAGTGGCATATTCAGTCACCGGCTAAATATTGGGAGGATAAAAAGAAACAATTAAAAGACAATTGTTCAGCTACGGGTAAAACCTATAAAGAGCAAATGCTGGAGGATCTTAAAAAATCAATATTAGACTCTATTTCTAAATTGTTATCTGGCGTTGATAACGTAGGTAAATTTTGGCACAATGAGCAAGTACTTGAAATAATGGGAGGTACCGCTGTTGAACATGGTTGGAAAATCACCCCAATAGAACAAAAAGTAAAAGATTACGTAAAAGCACAATTAGAAATTGCTACAAAAGCTGATTTCGCTACAGTGGCCGGTTTAGGGTTGCATTCTGCATTAGCTAATGTTGGAGCTGATGGTAAATCCGATTCAGGATCAGAGCAATTATACGCTTTAAAAAACCACCAATTGACATCTACTCCATTGCCTGAATTTTATATATGTAAATCGTATAATGATGCTATTAAAGTTAAATGGCCGGACAAGAAAACAAAGGTAGGATTCCACCGTGTTAATCCTGAAAGAGAGCAAGATTTAACCAGTTCAAAACGAGCTAAAAACCAAGAATCGTAATGGATATCATTTTTAATAAAAACAATACTGGTCAGGAAGAATTAAAAATTTTATTAGGTTTTTTAGACGCCGATTTAAACTTCTCTAACCTGCAAACCGATATAGAATTAAATACTACTGATGTGGTTGATTTTATAGGTGAAGACATGTACCAAAAAGCATTAGATCATTATAACAGCACTGATACAGATGTTAAACTTGATGATATAGTAAAGCGTATCCAGTTATTCATAATTTTAAAAGCATATCTCGATTATGCCCCAAATGCTGATTTATCACACTCAAATTCAGGTAGAAAATACACTTCAGACGAAAACGAGAAAATCCCATGGGAATGGCAATTAACTAATGATGAAAAAGCGAATAAGTCACGTTGTTATAAGTCTTTGGATAGACTTATTTTATTACTAAATAAAAGTGATTACCCTGAATGGAAGGATTCTGATCAGTATAAAAAAGCTAGTGGTTTATTCGTTAAAAACACTAAGGAATTCAATGAGGTATATAATATCAATAATTCACATCAATTATATTTCCGTTTAGTACCTCAGTTAACTGTAGTGCAACAAATGCACATTATTACGATTATTGGAATAACGAAATACGATGAATTAAAAGCGGTCGTAAAGGCTACGGATCCAATTAGTACTCCAGATACATTATTGCTTTTACATATCCGTAGTGCAATTGTGCATTTAGCTTTAGCAAAAGCCTACAAGCTCTTACCAGTTGAAATGTTCCCTGAACACCTTCAGTATACGGAAAACACTTCTATGAAGGCAAAAGCACGTGCGGAAGTGGCTCAGGAAATCACGCAAATTGGTTTAGCAAGTATAGTATCCTTAACCATTGAATACGCAAAGCAAACAGCTACGTATACGGAAATAGATCAACTACAACATTTAAACGAAGACCAAAATTATATACACCTATGAAAAAGTTTTTTATCAATTTATTTAACTGGATTTTTAAGTTTAACAAAATGCGTAAAGCTAGGCGCGCTCGTAAAATGATGGCTTCAATGGATTCATTCCTAAATGAACGTACGGCCAAAAAGAATATCGTTAAAAAAGCGTTGAATCATTATGTGGGACGTAAAAACAAAATCAAAGGCTTAACAAAGCATGAATCACACCAATTAGCTAGTAAAACATTCGCGAAGGATTTACATGCTTCAGGGTTAAAAGTTGATATAAACACTTTAGAATTCAAGAATGCATAAAGTTGAAATAACCGGAACAAAAACAGTATTACATATTCCTGAAAACGGGTACGAATTCACCCGTCAGCAATTCATTGATTTTTCAGGATTAGTATATCAATATATTACCAAGCAAATCGGGTACCGTGAGATGATCGTAAATCTCACCTATAAAATTTGTGGTATTACCAGGGCGGTAATTTTTAATAAGGATAATGACGAGCATAATAAAATAACGGAAAATATTAACCACTTAAGTCAGTTAATGGAAGCGTATTTTATTGATCAGGAAAGAGAAGGCGAAAACATAAAGGTTGTTGATTCTGTTTTTATGTTGCAAAAACTACCCGTAATAAAGCATAAAAAAGCAAAGTACTATGGTCCAGCTGATGCATTGTCGGATATTTCTTTTGCTGAATATCTAGCGTCTTTAAATCACTTTTTTGATTACTCTAAAACGGCTAATCCTGATGCATTAAACATGTTAATTGCTACGTTATATCGTCCTAAAAAATGGTTTAAAAATAAAAAAGAGCCTTATGATGTTACTACAGTAGAAAACCGCGCTAAAATCATTTCCAAACTTCCTGCAGATGTTAAGCATGCGGTGTATTTATACTTCGCATCCTCACAAAACTATATAAATACAGTACAGGACTTAGATATTGGTGGCGGTAATACGGTTGACTTATCGGTGTTATTTAAAGACTCGGCTCCTGAAACTTCTGAAAATAGTCTAGGAATGGTGGATGTGTTGTATTCATTAGCTGAAACGACAATATTCACCAATATTAAGGATGTTGGAGAAACCAATATATATGATGTTTTTGTACTACTGGTTAAAAAACATTTGGACGCTAAAAAACAAAAACGAAATGTTACTAATACCTGAATTACAACTATTTGCGAATGAATTTCAAACAGCAATTCCAGAAATAAAAAGAGTGCAATTGGTAGGGGATGATTCTCATTTATCCAAATTTACGGGCGAAATGAAACATTCAGATAACGAAGTAGTGTTACTACCCGTAATCCCTTCTCATAATTTAAGTGCTAAGGATGAGGACAACGCTAAAATGGGTGATAATCTATGGTTTTTAATATTAAAAAAATACGATAGCAAAGGCGGGTACCAACATGAAATTGATACGCTTGCAGTTACTCAGGTAGTAGCTAAAAAGTTTGTGGATAGGCTAAAAGGTTTGTCAGATGGTAGTATAAAAACCTGCATTGATTTCGAGATTGACCTTAATTCTGTTCGGGTGGATCCAGAACTAAACCAAAGCCAAACACACGGGTATTCAATTTCTTTTACCAGGAAACAAAATTTATAAAAATGATTAGTGAAATTCAGATTAGAGCGCCAGTATAAAATCATTAAACTACGTTAAGGTAAAACCACTCGAATTGAGTGGTTTTTTTTTATTTTAGCAGAAACTAATTTAACATATATGATAATAACAACTAATAAAAATGGGATTACAAGAAAAGTGGTTTTTAATGACTCTGTGTTACTTGTAGATAAAGAAGATGTTTTGTCTTTTGAACTAACAGAGCCAAAATATGAAATTCCTTTAAAACTAAACTTCACGTTCTCAAATGAGGGAGATGAATTAACTACGTCCGGTGAGACTAAAGATAATGGCAGTACGCTAAATTTAACACTTCATAAGTGGGAGCGGCCAAATGGAGCAGAACTTATTGACCCTATTGATTTTAAAGTAGATGGAGTGCAATTTTGGATCAGGTTTAGAACTGCTGCTAAATCGGAAAATAGCTTTCGTTTGTTTCATCTAACAATTTGGAAAGAGATATAATATGGGAGAGTTAAATTTAAGTCGTTCAGGAGAATCAACGTCTCAGAGTCGTGTTGATTCATTGTCAGGTACTCATACTACAAGTTTGTTAGTTACAGTATTATTTGCAATCACTCTTATAGGGTTAATAATCCTTGTATGTGTAAAAACTAAAGCAGAAATGCCTGATGATATAGTTACTGGGTTAATCGGGTTACTTAGTGCGTTGATTGGGTTCTTTGCTGGTAATAGTAAAAGGGATAAAGATTAATAGAAAAACCCTATTCCAAACAAAAAACCGATACACTAATTTAGCGTATCGGTTTTTTGGTTTAGAATATTTTTAAAAATATCATTGTGAGTATATCAAGCAAAAAAGCTAACGCGATTATAATACCAAGTTCCTTTAAAAATTGCAATGTTTTCTTGATCATATCTTAAAGTTAAGCTTTTTCTGTATATTTGAAGTGCGACAGTTAAACAATAAAATATGATTCATTCAAACATTATTCATCAAATCCCATGTGAGACAGACTTTGTCTGTGATACTTCAATTCATTTTGTTGTTTTCTTGTCGCAAACTCACATGGGTATTTATAAAAAAATTCCATTATGCGACAAGGAAACAACGAAAACACAAAAAGTATTACGCCATCACAATCATTAATGAATGATTTTTACGCGTTAGAAAACAACAAAAAAAACATTCCTAAACGACAGTATTTAACGCAGTTAAGTGCTTATCAATTAAACGTAAAAGCTATGTTAGGTAAACCATTAGATGATTTACTTACACCACAAGAATTAGCTGCTTACGATAATTTAACCAATACTATATTGGCTTAGCATCACAAAACTGTAGAGGAAGCTTTAGAAGTTTACTTTGCTAACCTAAAGGATAGTATCAATACTGAAATGAATAAATAACTTTAACTAAAACCACTCCTAACCGAGTGGTTTTTTTACTTTAGCATAAACTAACTTAATATATAGTATATGAATCTTTACCGTTTTCAACCCATTAACGACGAATCTAAAGAGTGTTTAATAAATAAAGAAAATTGGGTTTCTGATCCTACAGATTTTAATGATCCTTTTGAGTTTAGTTTTCGAATGGAAAATCTAAATAAACAAAAAACAGAAGAAGAAGAAGAAGAAGAAGAAAAAAGTAAATATGATGCCATCACGGAAGGAGTAAAAGAAATTGGTGTTGTTTGTTATAGTTCTAAAGGCAGTGAGTTTGGTGAAAATATTGAAGTTTATGAAAATAAACTTCAATGGTCCCATTATGCTGATAAGCATAAGGGAATGTGTTTGGTATTTGATTTTCCAGATGATTCAAGAGACTTGCATAAAATCGATTATGAAGTACTCCCCCCTATTATCAATTTGAATTTAAACCAATGGTGCTTTGAATCTGTTTTTACTA
>JABSPO010000194.1 GCA_013214625.1 Flavobacteriaceae bacterium | reverse complement strand
AGGTTATCATCATATTAAAAATTACACCCCAGGGGTAGGAAATCCACTTTTAATTTATGATATAATTTAATTAGTTATTTATTAAAGGGTTTGTTATGCCAACAAGACCACGAATAGATTTTGCAGGTTATCATCATATTATGAATAGAGGGGTAAATAAAACCAATATTTTTAATAGTGATACAGATAAGAATTCTTTTATGAAAATACTTAATAAGAATGCAATTATATATAAAGTTGTAGTTCATGATTATGTGTTAATGGATAATCATTTCCATCTTTTAATTGAAACAAAAGAAGAGAACTTATCTTCTTTTATGAGAATCCTTGGTGCTAACTATACGCAATATTTTAATAAAAAATATGGAAGAGTAGGGCATCTCTATCAAGATAGATTTAAATCTAAATTTATTACCACAGAAGAGTATTTATATAACCTTATTAAATATATTGAATACAATCCAATTGATGCAAAAATAAGTAATGAAATAGGGGAGTATAAATATACTCTTGCTTCTTTAATACTAAACAAAAAGAATATTTATCAATGCTGTAAACAATCTCAACTCTTGAATGAATTTGATCTCAAAACTTTAATGGAATTTTTAGAAATAGAATTAACGAAAGAACAAATAGTTACTTTAAATAAAAAAGAAAATTTGAAAAAAGTATTAGAGGATATTATCTATACTAAAACAAAAGAATTTAAAGAACACTTTTTAGATATAGATACAAAACCTAAAAGAAATAAAGCAATTATCAAAGCTTACAGTGATGGTTATTCTCAAGTTCAAATATCAAAACATCTAAATTTATCAACTTCATTGGTTTCTAAAGTTGTAAAAAGTGGATTTCTTACCCCTGGGGTGTAATCCCTAGTTTTTTAATAAGAGGGGCTCAAAGTAGCTTGTTAATCTTAAATGTTATAAGATTTTTTCATTACTTGGCTTTTCTAATTTCTTTTTTATGTTTTTCCTTATACAATACAAAAAAATATAACACTAGGTTAGAATATGAGTACTAAAAAAAACTCCTCGAGTATTAAAACTACTTCTTCAGAAAAAATGGCGGCTAGAAGCAATCAAGACAAGAACAGCGTTAGGGTTGGTTTCTCTCAAAGTAGATATGAGAATGAGCAGGTAATTAATGCAAGAAAGGGTGCTAATTTAGAGCTGGCCAAAAAGAAAGCCAAAAAGAAAGCCAAACTAGCTAAAGCCTCCAAACGAAAAAACAAATAAAATTACACCCCAGGGGTAACAAATCCACTTTTGGAATTTGGAATTGGAATTCTGGGGGCAGTATACTTAATTGATTAAATCAAAAATCTCACACTCTAAAAGCATTTTTTAAAGATGCTGAAAAATTTTTATCTCTGAAATTTAATTTTAAACACTTACCTATTTTATTCAATATTAAAATTTGTCAATTCTGTGACGTCAACTGTGACGCAGTTTTTGTATACTGAATTTAGAATTAAAATAAAGGTGCCCCTTTTTTTGCAGTAGCTAGAGTAGACAGGAAGAAGACTATATAAGGGCATAAATGTAGACAAAATTTTTATTTTTCATCAAATTCTTTATTTCGTAAAATTTAAGATTTATTTAAGCAAAATTGAAAATTACTTCTGATATACTTCTGATATATCAGTTGATATATCACTAATTTTAGGTGTTATATTATTACTATATTACTTAAATGTAAATAATTAGTACAAAATATTAAATTAGCTAAAACTGCTGCTAACATAGGTAATAAAAATGTTAGAGAACCTAGACTTCCATTATATGGAAAAGAAAGAGAAGCAGTTCAAGCTGTAATCGATTTAGGTTTAAAAAACAGACCAACCTTAACAACACTATAATAATATAATTTAGACAAAACAAAAGGATATAATGATGAATAAAAGAGAGACAAATAGTACAGATTGGCTTTATACGGTTATGCCGGCTGTGTTTACATGGCTAAAAGAGTCAGAATCCGGTGCCCTTGAAATTGACTTTGATGAAACACGAAGACAGGCTGAATATGTTTTAAAAGCTCAAGGAAAGGGCGGAAGCAGAATGGGCGGACTTGTCGCTTCTGGTACTTTAGGTGAGAATAGTTACCTGAGCAACGAACAACGTCTTTCTTTACTTAAATCCCTTTCTGAAGTTGCTAAAAAATATAATGTTCCATTGATCAGTGGAGCTGTGGCAGAAACTAAAGAAGAGATTGCTAAAATCATTGCAGGACTAGCAACGGTTGGTGTGGATACTGTTATGGTTATGCCTCCAAAAACTATGGCACTTCCTTCTGATGAAGATATGTATGCGTACTATGCTCTTGCTGCAACAGCTGCAAAAGAGGCAGGCGTAACAATTATGCCTTATAACAACCCTGATGCAGCCGGATATCATGCAATCTCAATAAATACTCTTAAAAAACTTGCTGAGCTACCTGAAGTAGTTGCTCTTAAAATATCGACTATAGATGTTTCAACTATTGAAACACTGATGTTAGAGAACAAAGATTTAAAAATTTTGGCAGGTGTTGACACTGTAACTGTATATGCTGGACTTGCTGGAGCATGCGGTGGTATTACAGGTGTAGGTACTGTCTTCCCAAAAGCTAGTGTTACTATGCAGGAATATGTTTTAAAAGGAGAATGGGCTGAGGCACTCAAAGTTTCTCAGGCTATGAACTCTATTTCATATCTTGATGGTCAACCTCTGCTTATGGAATACCTTAAGTTTGCAATGGGAATTCATCATAATGATGCTGTTGGAGGACTTCGTACTCTTGGTAAAAAATTAACTCCAGAACAAATTGAAGATGTTCGAGCAAGATATACTCTAGCAAAAGAAAGAGTTGAAGCATTGGGTTTATTAGACTAATCCTTACAAATATTCTGTAAAATTCCTGGGACAGTATACCTAATTGACTAAATAGTTAAATAGGTATACTGTCCTTCGAACTTCTAAATGTAAATCTTACATAAAACGTGCATGATATAGATATTATTAAGGCTTATTTATATATTATGTACTACTAAATAAAGAGTTATGTCTCAGGAGGTTAAATTATGTCTATTAGCTTAATTTCAGAAAATTCATGGAATAGTATTCTAAAAATTCAAGAAGAAGCTTATACCGATATTTTACCTGAAGATATAAATGTGCTTAAAAGTAAGTGGATTTCATCTCCCAATACTTGTGCTGTTTACCTAAATAATGACAATAAAGTTTTAGCTTATCTATTAGCCCATCCATGGGCGAGTGAAGTACCACCTAAGTTACATGAAAAGACCCAGATTACTAATAGCATAAATCTATATTTACATGATTTGGCTTTAGCGCAAGAGGCAAGAGGCAAAGGTATAGCTAAGAACTTAGTAACTAACTTAATAGATAAGGCTAAATCACGGGGCTTCGCTAAAATATTTTTGGTAGCTGTTCAAGGATCAGATATGTTTTGGGCTAAGTTTGGATTTATAGTTATACCTAATGCATTAATTTGTCCGAGTTATGGGGATTATTCCAAATTAATGACATTAGAGTTAACGACATAACAAGGGTTTTTAAGACGAACAAATTACAGTTAGCTTTTTGTTCGTACCTCACTTATTTTAGCCAACTGCAATTTGCCGCTTAAAACGGCGTTGGTATATTGGCTTAACCTCAGGTATTTGATTATGATTTTTATAGGTAAAGCAGCTACGTTGAGTGGTGCTTCAGTAAAGGCTATTAGGCATTATGATAACCTAGGCCTATTACCTAATTTAGGGAGAACAGGGTCATATAGAATATTCACCGAACGTGATATCAATATCATCAAGCTGATTAAGCAGGCTCAAGAAGTGGGCTTTAAATTGGCCGAACTTAAAACCGTATTATTATCAAAAGAAAGTTCTCCTGCATGGGGAGAAATAGTCAATATGATGCGTCTTAAAGACGCAAAAATCACTAAAGAAATTTCACTTCTCAATGAAAAACAAGCTATTTTAAGACAATATTCACAAAGTATTAGAGATTGCCTTATCAATGATCCCAACTGCTCAAAACTTCTTGTATAAGTTTGTTGTTGACTCTCCTCTATGGGGGAGGGTTTACACTATCGTTGTTCTTTGTTTGCTTATTAACTTGGAACTAATAATAGTGAGGTAAACATGAAGAATTTAATGAAACGTTTTTTTGTCATCGTTTTAGTTAGTCTAAGCGGAACGTTGCTTTTTATTGCAAATGAGCAGGGATTTGATTTAGAAGCAATTTTAGTCATCGTATCTGCTATTACGTTAGTATTAGCATTTGTTTTAGAAAAAAAAATGCCTTTCCGTACAGCTTGGAATAACAATACTGGAGATCTAAAAACGGATCTCAGTAGCGCGGTGACCCTTGTTATTTTAGTCGAACCGGTTATTAAAATACTGTTGCCATTGTTGATTATCACCGCCTATCAGAACGTGAACGCAGAATACTCTGAAAGTTCATTGCCCTTTTTCGTTCAGGTTCTTTTTGTGACATTCCTTGTTGAATTTGGAAAATACTGGTCACATCGCTTACATCACCTACAGCCTTCCTTGTGGTGGTTGCATGCAATGCATCATAGTAGCGAACGGTTATATTTCATCAATAATCTCAGATTCCACCCACTCAATTACCTTATTAATTCAATTATAGGAATTGCTCCTGCTATGTTATTAGGCTTTTCCGCCAACTCTATTCTTGGTTATTTAATTTTGACGCAGCCATTGGTTTTAATGCAACATGCAAATATTGATTTTAAAAGTGGCTGGGCAAATTACATTTTTAGTACCAATGAAGCACATCGCTGGCATCACTCAATAATTTCGTCAGAAGCGAATAGAAATTATGGCAATGCATTGTTGATTTGGGATCATGTGTTTGGTACGTTTAAAGCACCTGATGGATTTACACAAGAAAAGCGCGTGGGCTTATTTTCTTCAAGTTCATGTTACCCTGCAAATTCTAGTTATTGGCAGCAGATCAAATCAATGTTTGTTCCACCATGTTGATTTCATCGTAATCATTTTTGTTTCATTAAAATTCATATCTTTGTATGTTGTATATGTTTTTAATCAAATGAAATAAAGTTACAGTTACTTATCTATATCGGCATAGTGTTGATAAATAAGCCTAACGCCACGTTAAACGGCAAAAAAATGTTGGCTAAAATAGTGAACGAAGTATGAGTTACAAATAGATTGGTGTATTAATAGCTCTTATTATGACCTCTTGTGGTTATAAAGGTGATGGCGAGTATATAAAATATGGAACATGACCATTCGTAAATTAAGGATAATAACTAGATGAAAAAAGAGGTTTTGGCAGCAATATTCGCTGCACTTTTTACTGCTAACGTACAAGCAAATACGGTTGGTTTATATCTGGGTGGCCAAATTTGGCAAAGTGAAGCAAGTGGTGTTTTTGGTGGAAAAAATACGCTAATTGACTTTAATTTAAAAAAAGAACAGCAAAACAACTACTTTGTTGCAGTTGAACACCCTTTCTCTTTGTTCCCTAATGTACGCATTTCAAGTACTACTCTTGATACCACCGGTAAAACTAATTTAACGCAAGAATTTAGCTTCGGCGATGAAACCTTTCTTATTGATGTTGATTTTGATGATGATGTTAATGACGATGGAACCTTTATTATTGATGTTGATGTTGATGTTGATATTGATGCCAGTTTTAACGTCAGTTATGTCGATTACACCTTATATTATGAATTATTTGATAACGGCTTATTTTCATTTGATTTGGGTGTAACCGCTAGAGATTTTGATGGTGCTGTCACTGTTACAGGGACAACAACTAGTGTTACTACAACGGGTGTAAAAGATCACCCCGGACATACTCCTGATCATATTGGTACAGTGACAACAAGTACTTCTAATGCTACGGGTAAAATAAAAACCGACGAAATTTTGCCTATGTTGTATGTTGCCACTAACATTCGCTTGCCACTAACGGGTCTAAGTGTATTTGTCCAAGGTGATTTTTTATTAATAGGTGACCATTCACTTTATGACTATCAAGTTGGCTTAAGTTACGAGCTAGTTGTTAGCAGGATGGTGGATTTAAATCTGACCTTAGGGTATCGAGTCTTGAAAATGGAATTCGAAGATTTAGACAATTTATATACCGATCTTGAATTTAAAGGTGCTTTTGCGGGCGTGATTTTACATTTTTAAAGGCTAATGTTTTAACATGGGCACAATAAAGACCTAATAAGAAAATAAACAAGGACACGTAACAGATAATTGGACTCCCTCACTCCCTAAAGAGTGAGGTAATATAAAAGTTACCACACAAATATATTATAAAGAGTCCTGATATGTATCGTACTAGAGTTGGTGTTGATTTAGCAAAAGAAGT
>JABSPO010000193.1 GCA_013214625.1 Flavobacteriaceae bacterium | reverse complement strand
AGTGAAAATTGTATCTAGCTAAACGCTTCTATCCCTCCTATTTTGATTTATGTTTATTATATTTATAAAGTTATATATTAGTATCGTATTTTACAACTAAACAAACATACGAGCTAAACGTTGTATGTAATTCCTCATATTTCCAAAAAAAATAATTACTTCTTGGAAACGTTTTACGGAGAAAATTGAATAAATTCGCTACAGTAAACAAAGCGTAAAAACCCCCATGTTTACTGAATTTTTAAAAACGTTACTCAGAATTTAAAAAAAATATGAAGAAAAATATACTTTTAGTTTTAGCAATCATTTTATTCATAAATAATAAAGTCTTTGCTAACATAAATGTTATTGATTTTGAAAAAATTCATTACATAAATGAAATTAAAGAAGATTTAAATTTCATTATTGAAAACCAACATATATTTAATCATTGGAGTCCAAATTGGGGGTATAAATTTACAAAAAAAGAAGGACTGGAAATTTTAAAAAAGATTCAAACTATATCGGAAAGCAAAGCACAAAACGTAGAAGAACTTTTATTAACAGGAGTTTTGTCTCACTTCAGATACAACCTTGAAGATGAAGATCAATTTTCTATAGCTGAAAGTTATTATGAAAAAGCAATCAAGCTTAATAGCACTAATTATAAACCTTATTGGTTTTTAGGAAATCATTATGCTCATTCTGGAAAATCAGTAGAAGCTACATCAAACTTTTTACTAGCTGAAAAGTATAATAAAAACATTAAAGATGCTGAATTTTGGCAAGACTATGCATTCTCTTTTTACCTATCAGGCATGCTTAGCCATTCAGTTAAAGGCTTAAATAATGCTGATATTTTAGGTAAACCCAGTTCAAATGAAGAGACTTTTATGACTGCCATTAAAGAAAAGCTAAAAAAACCAGATTCCAAAAAGGAATACGAACCTCAAGATATTTGGGACTACAAGCCTAATGGAAAAAAAGCTGATTTTACAAGTAGAGCACTTGGTATGAAATTCACTGTTGATACAACTTGGAGTTATAATTTGTCTAGGTTTTCAAATAAAACGGCAACAATTATAATTAATCCTTTATCCGAAAAAAATGAAAAAGGTAAAGATATTGATTACACAATTATGTTGATGATTCATATACCTGAAAAAAAAGAAACCATTGAACAATATTCTGAAAGATTTATCAAAAAATATGATACCAAAATAGCCTCTAAAATATTAAATCATTTCAATCCAAAATTGTCTTATGAAATTGTAGATAAAAATCTATATTCAAATATTGGAGGCGCTCATATTCAATTTACCGCTATTGAAAAAAACACACCTTTATATCCAGGTTTACAACTAGAAACAGCATTAAGTTTACCAAAAAACACTTCAAATGGATCTGAACTTGTAAAGTTATATAGGTTAGAATCTAAATATGATCGCTTTGAAGGAAATATACAGTATATCCTGATTTTAGATACATGTGAAGATATTTATGAAAAATCACTTAAAGTGTATTTAAAGTTTCTAGATTCACTAATTATTGAATAGCAGTCGTTACAAAGAAATCTGTTAACTTATTAAACTAAAAACTACATACAACAAAACCTATAAATATTACGGGTTTTGGTGTTTAAAACTAAAGCTTGTGTATATTTACATTCATCGCCAAATCTTTTAATTTACTCACCTCCTTTCTTATTTAATTTAAAGGTGTTCATGATTTAAAAATTGGCTTTTATTAAACGACAAACTAAAAACAAAAGAAAAAGCTTATGGCTTGTGCCAATACGAAAATCTGTGGGTTTTCTGCCCCGTACTATTCATAGCTAAACGTTACCAGTAATTATGAAAACTATTTTCCAAACAATTATACTTATGATTACTATTGTGACCTACTCGCAAGAAAAATTAACAGGGAAATATTGTTTAACCTATGGTGAAGGAGATGCTACTTGCATTGATTTTATAGAAAACAACCGATTTGATTATGTGAAATCAGGTTGTTTAGGAACAATTGAAATTGGTAGTGGTAAATTTGAATTAAAAAATGAAAACTTAAAATTAATATTTGACAAAACAGATCTAGTTTCGAAAATAAAAATTAAAATAACCGACATCAAAACTGAAAATGAAAAGGAAATTAATTTGACTTTTAATATTAAAGATGAGAATGGAAATGAACTGCCTGCAAATATAATAAGACCTCTTAACGAACGTAAATACTTTTTCTATGATGAAAATAACAAAACTTTTATAGTCTATAAAAATAGTCCAAATGCAAAATATCGTATTGAATTCATGGGTTATGAAACTATCGAAATAGAAATTAATCACACAAATGATAAAAAGATTAGTGTCATAATGCCTCGTGAACGAGCGGAAATAATATCTGACACAACACGGACTATTAAACTTAATAAATTCATTGATAATGGACTTAAAAAAAACATAACACCGTGGGACACATATAAGAAAGTTAAAAAAACTACTGGTAACAAGACCTATAAATAATACGGGTTTTGTCTGTAATTCGAGTAGTAAGTGTATATTTACTTTATCGCCAAATCTTTTAATTTACTCACCTCATTTTTATTTAATTTAGAGGTGTTCATGA
Source organism: Flavobacteriaceae bacterium (assembly GCA_013214625.1). Taxonomy (GTDB): domain Bacteria; phylum Bacteroidota; class Bacteroidia; order Flavobacteriales; family Flavobacteriaceae. Next base: position 3,877 of record JABSPO010000193.1, on the reverse strand, counting down.
TTTGAAAATTGGCTTTTTTAAAACGACAAAATAAAAACAAAATCTAAAAGCTCATGGCTTGTGTCGACACGAAAATCCGCGGATTTTCTGCCCCGCACTATTCATAGCTAAACGTTGTAGTGCATATCAAAAAAATGAAAAGTCACGAAATAAAAGAAATCATTAACCAAGAACTTGAAGGTGAATTCGACCTAACAAATGTTCATGGTTTGAATTTGAATGATTGCTTAATCGAACCTAAAAAAGAAATTTATCTAAGTTCGACTGATGAATCAATAACTTTTGAACTATGGACTGTTTTGGAAGAGTCAGCTGATAGAAGTGGTTACAAAATAACATTTGACGGAACTGACAAATCCTTTGGACTTGGGATTTTAACAGACCAAAATAAACTGATGGACATTGGAACTTATGGGACATTTATTGAAACTATTAAAGGAATGTAATGACAGCATTTAGAGAAGACAATTTAACAACTGAAGATGCTTTTTGGGTTATGTGGTACTTCCTTCAGGAACATTACGAACTTTCAAATAACACGTTTGAAGTAAGCGACATTTTAAGTGCTTCTGAGCCGATGGATTGGGATGGAAGTGGAATCAAAAGACCAGCTGATAATGGTATGATTGATTTTTGGAATGAAGCTTTAGAAAAATACAAAAAACAAGGAAAACCAGATTGGAAACAATTGAAAAAATAAAAACGCACCACAACAACACCTATAAAATAATACGGGTTTTGGTGAGTAATCCAAAGGTTTGTGTAAATTTACATAGTCGCCAAACCTTTTAGTTTGGCTTTTATAAACCGACAAGCTAAAATCAAAACATAAAGCTATTGTCTTGTGCCGATACGAAAATCCGCGGATTTTCTGCCCCGCACTATTCATAGCTAAACGTTATGCGCAAAATGTAAAAACGATATGAATAAACAAATAATACTTGGATTTATATTATTCTTAATTCAATTCAGTGTGCACTCGCAAAATGAATCAAAATTAAAACAAGCCATCACAAAAGGAAATCAAATAAGTGAAAAACTAACTTATGAATTTGACATCAATTCCAATGACAGTTTACTCATTAGAAAAATTGTGTACAACAAAAATGGAAAAATAATAAAGGAAATTAACTACGATGACGAAGGTAATGTTAAACACAAATTTATATATGAAGAAGATGACTCTGGCAATATCACAAAATTGAATGGATATAAAAACGGAGAAATATATACTACTGTTGACTATGTGTTTGACAAAAACGGTAATCGGACTGAAAATTTACAACGTAATCCAGATGGAGAACTTATGGTGCATCAAAAAAGAATTTATGGTTCTGAAAACCAAAACACTGAACTACACAACAAGTTAAGAAATAAAAACTCGTTTTATAAAGCATCCGAGTACTATTACAATAAGAAAAATGGAAAATATTCTAAAATTATAAATTTTGCACCAAACGGGAATAAAACATATACTTCTATCTACAAATATGACTTCGAGAAGAATATGACAGAGATATTTCGTAAAAAGAATGGTAAAAAAGAATTGTCTACTATTTTTAAGTATGATTCAAGAAACAATCTAATTGAACGTAAATTGATTAGTAGAAATAGAACTGTAAAATATAAATACGATTCAAAGAATAATCTGATTGAGGAATTGAATTATGATGGAGATAATTTGATTTCAAAAAAACGATATTATTATAAAAAATTCAGCGCATAACAATGGCTATAAGTAATTGCTTGTTCTCGCCTACTTATGAAAATCCTCGCGGATTTTCAGTTTGGTGTGTACTTGCAAAGTTAAGTGCTAACCCACGCAACTACTCATAGCCGAGACGTTAGCAACTATAAAACTCAACAGAATATACTACACAACTTATTTGCTTTATATTTGCAATAAACACGTTTTTGGTGTATATTTACATCAAAACAAAGATTATGGCAAGGCAAAGCATATCATTCACACAGCCAAATGATGAATGGTTAAAAAATCAAGTAGACAATAAAGAATACTCTAGTAAAAGTGAACTTGTAAATGATTTAATAAGACAAGCTAGAAAACAACAAAGACAAATTGATTGGATAAGTTCTAAATTGGATAGAGCTGAAAATAGTGGATTTACCAATGACAGTAAAGAACAAATATTAATGAAATCTAAGTCTTTACTTAATGGCTAAATACAAATTGAGTAATGTAGCACAAGAAGACTTGATTAGAATTCACCATTATGGGGTTAAGACGTTTGGAATGACTCAAGCTGACAAGTATTTTGATTCTTTTTTTAAATATTTTGACATTATAGCTCAACGACCATTTTCATTTGAATCGGTTGAATACATCAAAACAGGTTATAGACGCTGTGCTTGTGGCTCTGATAGCATTTATTACAAAGTAAATAACGACATTGTTGAGATCATGGCTATCGTTGGAAGTCAAGATTTGAATAATCTCATCTAAAGAATAAAATACAGTTGGTAACAACACCTATAAAATAATACGGGTTTTGGTCTATAATTCCAGAGCTTGTGTATATTTACATAGTCGTCAAACCTTTTAGTTTACTCACCTCCTTTCTTATTTAATTTAAAGGTGTTCATGATTTAAAAATTGGCTTTTATAAATCAACAAGCTAAAACCAAAACAAAAAGCTCTTATCTTGTGCCGATACGAAAATCCGCGGATTTTCTGCCCCGTACTATTCATAGCTAAACGTTGTATGTAATTGAAAATTTATGGTTCATTATACAGATGAAGAATTTATAGACACTGAATCAGTTTTAATAGGGGAAAAAGAATTAAGTCCCGAATTAATAGAACTATCTAAGTGGATTTCCGATGAATTTAAAATAGATGTTATTAATTTAATTGTTGATTATTTAAGTCATTTAAACAGGAATAGACTTCAAATTATTACCAGAACAAGTAAAGATGCATGTAAGTTTAAAGAATCTGAGAATTGGGTTGGTAATTTTGACAAAAAAAAGCAAGAAATAGTTGCTCAAAAATATCTTGAGATAGTTGAACATCAAAAGACAAAAAACAAAGGCTTTTTATCATTATTAAAGAAAAATGATTTTCCAGCTAGTAAAAAACTATTCGTCTGCGCTTCCGCTTTTAACCCGATTGCAAGAGAAGCCATAGTTGCAGAAATTAATGGTGCAAAACTAGAACAATTTAAAAAGGATATAAATCTATCCGAACTTTGGGAGATTCAAACTGGGTATGGTGGTGCTCATTTTTTCTTTTATACAAATGAACAGGTTAACAATATTAAAGATTCTAGTATATATTTAAAATTGAAAAAAGATTTTTTGAAAATAGTAAAAAAGCATGATAAATATGGTTTATTAAGTGATGAAAACTTTAGAATTCATATAGACTCAAAAGAGAATTTTGATGACAATTATGAAAGTAATTGGTACTATTATTATAAATAAAAACTACATACAACAACACCTATAAAACAACACGGGTTTTGGTGTATACCCCAAGGGTTTGTGTATATTTACAATATCGCCAATACTTTTAATTTACTCACCTCCTTTCTTATTTAATTTAAAGGTGTTCATGATTTAAAAATTGGCTTTTATAAATCGACAAGCTAAAATCAAAATCTAAAAGCTATTGTCTTGTGTCGAAACGAAAATCTGCGGATTTTCTGCCCCGCACTATTCATAGGTACTGTGTCAAAAAACAAGCTTTTTATATAAAAATTTTAGGAAGTCACTAATTCATTTTTAGGGCTATCCTGTGCGGTAAGAATTTGTTTTCTTGCCGCTTTTTTTATTTCAAATTCTCCATCGTAATAACTATTACTTTTCCATAAACTATACATTAAAACCAATAATTTTCTTTGAACAGCTACTAAAG
>JABSPO010000192.1 GCA_013214625.1 Flavobacteriaceae bacterium | reverse complement strand
AGTATTAAAGAAGTGTTTTTTAACAGTCAAGGGCTTGGTTTATCAAATAATATTAGTGCTATTACTGGAAATGAACTATTAAATAATTCATTACAGAACAAAATAGATACCACAATAGCGTCCTTGACAAATTTAAACGGAACAATAGCGTATAGCATTAATAATTCCCATAATAAGGTCCGTGAAATTCATGAACAATTACAAGAAATATTAGTTGTTTTAGCAGTAGATATTAGAAGTGCTTTATCTATTATTATTACTTCTACTGATAATGATGGTGATTAATTAAACCTCTTATTTTAGTACTATGCAAAAAAGGTTGTCTGAATAGACAACCTTTTTTGCATAGTACTAAGTAACCTATTTAAGAATAAGCTTTTTAGTAACTGTATTATTATTCTGATCAGTTACATTAACAAAATACATCCCCTGATATTAAATTAGATAAGTTAAGAGTTACTGTTTTATCTCTGTATGTTGCAGTATTAACTTGTCTACCTTTTAAATCAAATACTGATACTTTATTTAGTGTACTAGAATTCACTTGTACAATTACTTGCTATTCCCCCCTAAAAAGACAATAGAGAACGATTATTTTCTATTGCTAAAACAAAAGAAAACTCTATTTTAATCAGCATTAAAAAACATGAAAAAGGGATTGTTACTAACAACCACAACTATTATTCCCACAAGGTTTATCTGAAGAGTTTTCTTTTCTTAAGAACTTCACATATAAAAATCGTAGTGAAAGAAACACCGCTATTATTACTAATATATTTTGAAAAACTTCCATTTAAATGTTTAGTTGAAAACTTGATAAGACACTAAAGCTACAAGATACGCAAAAATGGTCATTCCAAACATTTGTATCATAGGCCATTTCCATCCATTAGTTTCCTTTTTCACAATTGCAACTGTACTCATACACTGCATTGCAAAAGCATAAAACAGCAATAATGAAATTCCTGTTGGGAAATCAAAAACAGGTTTCATTGTATCCGAATGCACTTCTTTTTTCATCTTTTCCATTAATGTAGCTTCATCATCAGAACCTACACTATAAATGGTCGCTAAAGTTCCTATAAATACTTCTCTTGCAGCAAATGAAGTAATTAAAGCAATTCCTATTTTCCAATCATATCCTAATGGCTTAATACTAGGTTCTATAAACTTACCAAAAGTACCAATATAGGAATGTTCTAATTTGTAAGATGCTATTTTAGTATCCAGCTCCTCTCCTTCTAAATTAGTAAATTCAGTTTTTATTAATTCCTCAGCATTATCAAAATCAGCACCTGGACCGTAAGAGGCCAATACCCATAATAAAATAGATACTGCCAATATTATTTTACCTGCACCTAAAACAAATGCTTTTGTTTTATCCAATACATTATAAAATACATTTTTAAATAATGGCATTTTATAATTAGGCATTTCAATTACGAAATATGATTTCGAATGAATTTTTAATACTTTATTTAAAATATAAGCTGATAATATAGCAGCTCCAAAACCAAGCATATACAAACTCATTAATACCAAAGCATGATTACTCATTCCTAAAAATGAATTCCCTTTAGGAATAACCAAACTTATGATTATTGCATAGACCGGAAGCCTTGCAGCACAAGTGGTAAATGGAGTAACTAAAATTGTTATTAATCGTTCTTTCCAATTTTCAATATTTCTTGCAGCCATAATTGCTGGTATTGCACAAGCAGTACCTGAAATTAGTGGCACGACACTCTTCCCACTTAATCCGAATTTTCGCATGATTTTATCCATCAAAAAAACGACCCTACTCATGTAGCCACTTTCTTCTAAAATGGATAGAAATAAAAATAAAAATGCTATTTGCGGAATAAAGATGACCACCCCTCCTATTCCGGGTATAATTCCTTCGGATAACAATCGAGTAAATACCCCTTCAGGTAAATTGTTTTTTGTCCAATCACTTAAAAAAGCAAATGTACTATCAATTAACTCCATCGGATATTCCGACCATGAAAACAAGGCTTGAAAAATACTAAACAATATGGTAAAGAAAATAATGTACCCAAATACTTTATGTGTAATTACTTCATCTAATTTAGCTCTAAAACCCTCAGCTCTTGTAATTTCTATAGTATAATGTCTGTCTAGCTTACTTTTTATAAACTGATATCTTTTAACTGTATCCTTATGTTGCTTTTGCTTCTCATTTAAATTAGCTTCCCTCAGAATACTATTTAATTCAATTGCACAAGGAACTAATGATATATCCTTATAATTTAATATAGCTTCTTTTAATTGAGCAATTCCTGTATTTTTCTTAGCACTTAATACTACAATTTTAGTATTTAATTCTTGCTCTAATGCAGTAACATCTATTGTTATCCCTTTAGCCCGCATTATGTCCTGCATATTTATTGCCAAAACTATCGGCAGGCCTAAATCTTTAACCTGTGTAAAAAGTAATAAGTTTCGCTTTAGGTTTTCTACTTCAGCAACTACTATTACAACATCAGGATAATATGCGTTTTCTTTTTCTGACAATACTTTTACTGCAATACTCTCATCTTCCGAACTTGCATTTAAACTGTATGTTCCCGGTAAATCAATAATGTTTGCAGTAACAGAATCAGATAATTTACAGGTGCCTGTTTTTTTTTCTACCGTAATACCTGGGTAGTTCCCAACTTTCTGTTTCAAACCAGTTAACGTATTAAATAAGCTGGTTTTTCCGGTGTTTGGATTTCCTATTAAGGCAACTTTTAATGGGATGCTCATACTTTTTCTACTAAAATTTGAGAAGCAGTTTCTTTTCGTATTGCTAAATAAGTTCCGTTTACATTTAAGTACAATGGATCTTTTAAAGGTGCTTTTTGGATAAGTTCAACAAAACTTCCTTCGATACAGCCCATCTCTATTAATTTTAAAGGGATATCATCAACTATAAAACTGGTTATAATTGCTTTGTCTCCTTTTCTTAATGTATCTAATGTCTGCATTATTTTATATTATTCTTTATTAAAAGAAAAAACTACTGATTTATCAAAGCCTAATTTACAGTTATCTTCTTTTATATCGGTTGGGTGTGCTACTACTATTTTCTGCTTTCCTACTTGCAATATAATAGCATAGTAAGTCCCCATAAACTTTCGTTGTAATATTTTCGCTCCTGTAAGATAATGGTTTTTACTATTTAGTTGCAAATGCTCCTGTCTTACACAAAACTCCATGGGATCATTTATTCCAAATTTACTTTTAGTAACATCATCAAAAGTATATACTTTACCAAACAAACTAGCTATATATTTATTTTTAGGTTTTCGATATATTATCTCAGTAGATTCTTTTTGTACTAATACCCCATTGTGCAAAACTAAAATTTCATCAGAAACCGCTAAAGCATCATTTGTATCATGTGTCACAAAGATTACTGTTGTATTCGTTTCTTTGATTATTTCAAAAATTTCATTCCGCAGCTGTGCTTTCAATGATGTATCAAGATTACTAAAAGGTTCATCTAAAATAAGTACTTCTGGAGCTGGAGCCAAAGCTCTAGCTAGTGCTACACGTTGTTGTTGTCCTCCAGACAATTCATGAGGGTATCTTTTTTCAAAACCGTTTAAACCTACCAAATTTAGTACTTCTGTTACTCTCTTTTTTTTACTACCAGTAGTTGATATTCCGTACACTACATTTTCATATACCGATAAATGCGGAAATAAGGCATAGTCTTGAAAAACTAATCCTATTTTTCTTTTTTCTGGAGTTATAAAAATAGTATCAGAAGTTACTATTTGTTCTTGTAAAGAAATCACACCTTCATCTGGTGTTTCCAAGCCACATAATAAACGTATTAACGTTGTTTTACCGCTTCCACTCTCTCCTACTAAACTGTAACTCTTTCCTTTTTCTAAAGTAAACGAAATGTTCTTTAGCGCATAACTTTTACCCTTATCAAACGATTTTGAAACATTCTTAACTGTAAGCATTATCTGTTTATTAGTTTATTTAAAAGAATTACTGGCAAAACTCCTGTAGCTATAATTAATAATGATGGCAATGCAGCTTCCATTATTTGTTCATCACTTGCGTATTCATAGGCCTTTACTGCTAAAGTTTGTACTTGATATGGTTTGAGAATTAAAGTTAATGGTAACTCTTTCATTACATCAACAAATACTAAAACCAAACCTCCAAATACACCTGTTTTAATTAAGGGTAGCTCTATTTTAAAGAATGTTTTTAATGCATTTTGTCCTAATATTTTAGAAGATTCTGACATCGATTTATTCACCTTTAAACATACTGCTTCAATTGGATTATGTGCTACCGCCATAAACCTAACCGTGTATGCATATACCAGTACAAGTATAGTTCCGTTTATAAAAAAACCTATTTTTGTTTGAAAATGTTCTGATACATATGATATCAACCATTTATCAAATCCTAAAGTTGGTATTAAAACACCTATAGCTATTACTGCTCCTGGTATGGCATAGCCCAAAGTTCCTATTTTAGTTATATAATCTAACAAACGTAATCTATTCCATTTGGTGAAATAAATTAAAGCCAATGCAAATATTACCGTAACAATTGCGGCTAATACCGCTATCAGAAAACTCTGAATTGCAGTACTTAAAAAATCATCATTTAATACTGTTTCATAAGTTAATAAAGCCCAATAAACAAGTTGAATTAACGGAATTAAAAATCCAAAAAAAACAGGAGTACCAACTACTAAATAAATAATTATTTTATTTTGCTTATCTGGCATTAGCCTTATTAACGGAACTTGTGTTTTACTATTTATAGCGTAGCTAATTTTGTTCCGTTGCCATCGTTCTAATCCTAATAATATAAAAATAACAGCTACTAATAATGCTGATAAATAAATGGCTGTTTCTGGCTCTTCTAAAGAAAACCACGCCCTGAATATTCCTGTGGTAAAAGTACTTACACCATAATATTTGGCAGCTCCATAATCATTTAGCACCTCCATTAGTACTAATACCAATCCACCAATAATTGCGGGTCTTGCTAAAGGAATAATTAACTTTTTTAAAGCTTTTAATTCCCCCACACCTAAAACTTTAGAAGCTTCGAATAATCGTCCTGATTGATTTAAAAAGAATGTTCTAGCCGCTACGTATACATATGGATATAGTGATATACTTAATACCCAAATAAGTCCGGTAATATTCATTACATCAAACTTTGGAAGCAATCCGAATGTTACTTTTTCAATAGTTCCTCCATAATCAAACATTCCTGCATAGGCATATGCTATAATATAGGATGGTATTGCCAATGGTAGAATAAGCAACCATTCTAACTGTTTACGAAACCTAAAATCATAACGAGAAACTACCCATGCACTACTTACTCCAAACAGTAATGTAAGTATAGTTGTTCCAATAATTAGTAATAATGAATTTGAAATATAATCAGATAAAACCGTATCAACTAAATGTTTCCATGATTCGCCTGGGCCATTATATAATTTAACGGCTATAGTTAAAATAGGTAAAGCTATCAAACCAACAATGGTCAGCGTTAACGCTGACCACATATTGGTATCTCTTTTTATATGCTTTAAATATGTTTGCAAACGTTCTTATTTTTAGAAAACTCAATGGAGCTTACAATATCTTCTTTCAAACTCAACAATTTTTAATCGGCTAATAAAATCATAAACACGACCTTATTTCCAACCAACAATATCAAAAATGATAACCGCTTTTTTATTGTTTTCGCCTAATTTCTGTAATGACAAGGTATCTTCTTTAAAAGTTCCCCAAGATTGTAATAATGCTGATGGGGCAACTTTTGTATTTACTGGATATTCATAATTAGCTTCGGCAAATACTTTTTGAGATGCTTCAGACACCAAAAACTCTATGAATTTTACTGCATTTTCTTTATTAGGCGCATACTTTGCAACTCCTGCACCACTAACATTTATGTGTGTTCCAGTAGTTTCTTGGTTAGGGAAAAATACTCCTACACCTTCTCCTGCTTTTACTTCTTCAGGGTTCTTAGAGTTTAATAATTTTCCAATATAGTAGGTGTTTACTACAGCAATATCCCCTTCTCCAGCAACAACAGCTTTTACTTGATCTCTATCATTCCCTTTAGGAGTACGTGCCATATTAGCAACCATTCCTTTTGCCCATACTGTTGCTTTCTCTTCTCCTTCATTAGCAATAATTGACGCTAATAATGATTGATTGTAGATGTTACTTGACGAACGAATTAATATTTTTTTATTCCACTCACTAGCAGTTAATTCATCATATGATGATAAACTTTCTGGCTTAACTCTATCTTTTGCATATACAACCACACGAGCTCTTTTAGTTAAAGAAAACCATTGATTATCTATATCTCGTAAATGCGATGGAATAGTTGTATTTAATATTTCTGAATTAACTGATTGTAACAAATTTTTATTTTTTGCCCGTACTAACCTACCTGCATCAACAGTAATCAATACAT
>JABSPO010000191.1 GCA_013214625.1 Flavobacteriaceae bacterium | reverse complement strand
ACGTTGTACCGTTTGCTTAGTTTTAGAAAGTGTCGTTTCAATATCAAATAAACCTAAACCCTCTTCTGATTTTATATTGCTTTCTACTGAAAAAGGATCTTTAACAAACTTACCTAACATTTGGTACCCGCCACAAATTCCGATAACAGGAATGTATTTATACCGCTCTTTAATAATCGTATCTAAAGCGTCTTTTTTTAAGGCAATTAAATCTTCAATGGTGTTTTTTGTACCTGGAATAATTAGTACATCTGCTTTATTTAATTCTTCTGAATCTCTTGTAAAATATAAATTGATTAGTGGTTCTTGCTCTAAAGCCTGAAAATCAGTATAATTAGACATGTAATGGAGTTTCACTACTGCAATATTTAATTTATTATCCATGGCAGTTGTTGGTCTACGATTTAAAGCAACTGAATCCTCTTCTTCAATAATGATGTCACTTGCATACGGCAATACACCTAAGACAGGAACGTTAGTGAGTTCTTCTAATTTCTTTTTTCCATCAACAAATAAAGCAGCATCTCCTCTAAATTTATTAATAATAATTCCTTTTATAAGTTTTCGTTCCCAGTCTTCAAGTAGCTCGATAGTACCATATACACTACCAAATACGCCGCCTTTATCAATATCTGCTACTAAATATACACAGGCATTGGCAGCCTCTGCCATTCGCATATTTACAATATCTCTATGTTTTAGATTGAGTTCACTAATACTTCCGGCACCTTCCATTACAATTGGATTGTGTTTTGAAGCCAATTGGTTGAAAGATTTTTTAGCTTCTTCAAAAAGATGTTTTTTGTTCTCACCTAAAAAATATTCATGAGCAGTTTGGTCACCAATTGGTTTTCCATGCAAAACAATTTGTGATTTATTTACTGAGGAGGGTTTTAATAAAATGGGGTTCATTTCTACAGTTGGTGGAATACCACAAGCTTCTGCTTGTACGGCTTGAGCTCTTCCAATTTCAAGGTTGTCAGGTGTTGAAAAACTGTTTAATGACATATTTTGTGCTTTAAACGGGGCAGGATGATACCCTTTTTGTTTAAGCCATCTACAAATTCCAGTTGTTATCCAGCTTTTACCTACATCAGATCCAGTACCAACTAACATTATAGGTTGTAGATTTTGCATTTTATTTTTATTTTTTTGAAAACAAAAATATTGAATAAAATAGACTTTGTATATAATCAACAAGAAAACATTATCATAAGTATCACGAAAAATCGAAATCTAACCTAGTGTACTAATTAATCAAGACGGTGATTATGTAGTAATGAGTAATAACGTAGCTATAGCTTAGCGTAAATTAAAGTGAGATTTACTAAAATTAAACTCTTAAAGAAGTTGTTTTTGTATCTAGTTTTTTAATTGTAATCAGAGATCAACTAAACAATTCAACACACATTACACTACTCTCCTACCGTCGTTTCGTATATAAAGTGTTCCATTACGAGTGTAAAAAAAAGTATTTGTTCTGTTTTTTTTGAAGAAAATTATTAGAAATTCAAATTTGATTTTACAAAGCAAAGTGATCTGGTATCAAGAACGGGACAGTCGCCACGCGGAACATTATAATGCATTTTCATTATAATACGACATTATGTATAAGTTGCTTAATAACTGGTAAATATTGATTATTGTTTTTTTAAACAATGTGCTTTGAAATATCATGTAACAGTATAGTTATGAAACTATAATTAAATGGTTTTATAGCTATACAATAAAAATCGCTGTCTTTTCAAACAGCGATTTTTTTAGAATTTATTAATCTAAAAATATAATTATTTAAGTCTAGTAGATTATTATTACTCTTTATTATATGTAAATAGTTTTAAATTTTCAATAGTAACTTTAGCAGTTCCATTTCCATGTTTCTTTATATATATAGAAAAAGGTTTTTGTATATCCTTTAATTCATCAGAAATATCAAAAGAAAAATTAAGCTTAACCCCTTTCTCAGCTATAGAATGCTTTTTTATTCCATGCTCATGTGCTACCCCAAAAAAGGACATTGTTCCAATATAGCTATCTTTTTCTCCTTCATATCTGATATATACAGTATAAAAATCCTTAGGCTCTTTATAAACAACTACATCAAAATCTAGAACCTTTGAAGTTGCATTAATATTTCTGAAAGTACTTTTTGTTTTCTTATTTAAATCTGTACTAATTTCATGTACAAATGTTTTATCTGCAATTGTTTTACCAACCGTATGTTCCCATATAAGAGTTTTAGTAGTTTTTTCCTGTACATTACTTTTTAAAATTGTAGGTGATGATTCTCTGCTCGCCAAATAGGTAGATTTTTCAATTCCTTGATAGGTATAGTCAAGATTAAAGACAATATCATAAACTTCTTGCATAGTATAAGTAATTTTACTTCCGTCAGGTTGAATAAAATTATAAGGCCATACATGTTTTAATACACTATCTTCTGATGGTTTTTTCCCATTTTCGGAATTCATCCATTGTTGCCAGATATAATCAATTTTTGAATGATGCAACCAAAATACAGGATCGAATCCAGCTGATTGTACTTGACCCATTAATCCAGACATATCCTTTTGTTGATATATTTCATTATACATTGTTTCTGCGTTACAACTGCTTTCATCTCCTGGAAATCCTCCTCCAATATAATTGTGCATCACACCGTGTGGATTATTATTTAAATTTTTACTAAAAGTCTGAAATTCAGTTATCTCACTAAGTTCCTTCATCTGTCTTTTCATTTCATCAAATTGTTCACTGCATATTTCTTGACCATTATTTAATGAACTTAATCGTGCCTTGGTATATAAACTCTCCTCTTTTTGAGTTAATAATTCAGGCATCTTTCTATCATCCTGCTCTGTATAATCCCAATAAGGTAAAGCAAAATCTGATACTCCAGATAATTCTCTTACTACTTTTTCTAAATGCCAAATGTACATTCTATGCCATAATAAAAAATTGAAGCTTGAGTTTGGATTTCCCCCTTCATGGGTACAATTATCCCATCCAAATGGTAAGTTAGGCATTTTATCATGCCCTTGAAATCCTTGACACAATTGATTTGGGCCATTTATAACAGAAGGAGTATTATGCATTGCTCCTTGAGAGTACCAACTTAAACCACTTTTACAATCCATGTCTCTCATTATATCAAATGCTTTTTTCATAGCATTTAAATCAGCTCTACCTCCTGGACTATTCGCATTTTTTCTTACATATTCAGTATCTATACTTTGGGAATACCCAAAGCTGCATACTAAAAGAACTACTAATAAAATTGTACATTTTCTCATGATCCTAATTGTTTTAATTATTGTTTTAATTATTGTTATTGATTAAATTGGTTAAAAAATATATTTGGTAATATCAAGTATATTGTGTGTTTATAAAACATCAACATTGAACGTTAGTATTTCGAATTCTTCAGGATAGTCCCTATCATAAATTTTAAATTTAACTTGTCCATTCCCTATGTTTTTTTGAGGCATCACATGAATTGCAATGAACCCTTCTTGATCAGGATTGAGTTTTTTAAAAACGGATCCTTTTGGAATTCCTATTTGACAAGCACCATGCTGACACATAGAACAATCCCATCCTTTAGGAAATGTATTCGAAATAGTTTTCCACTCCAAAAAAATTGCTTTATTAGATATGTTAATGACAGTGATTTTAGAAATATCTAACTTTCCGCTGTTTGGTATATTTTCATTATTAATTGAATTACCTTTTACAATAAAAGTTTTGTCACTTTGTGCATTTATATGTACTGTACTACATAGTAGAATTAACGCTATAATATTTTTTATCATGATTATCAATTTATATGGTTGTTTTGAATTCTTACTGGGATATATTGTGTGTTTTCAATCCTATTTGTTTCAGGATTTATAAATTCAAATTGAATGTTAGTGTCTGTTGTTTTTCTGGAGGTTATCCGCAATTCAAAAGTTTCTAAAGGATTAATTATTAAATAATTTGAGGGACTTAATTCATTGTTTTTTAAACTACTTCCTCTTGTTACTTCAACCTTTAGTTCATTAGGGAATTTAATTTTATGCTTCCAAAACCCCGTGTTTACAAGCCTTAAAATCGTAGCTCCTTCCGTATCAAGATTCATAACGATCTCTTTATTATTCAGTTGCTCATTTGTTTTTCCATTTATAAAAAAATGTTGAGGGTTGTAAGGAGGTAAATCTGATAGCTCTATCTTTTGATCATATTCTACATCCATAAGTGAATTATCATGCCATTTGGGGTCCATTTCAAAACTGCACCATAATAGTTCTTTAGCATTAGTTTCTTTCTTAGTAGCGTTTAAATGATCCACATGAGCTCTTATAATCAATACCCCAAACATTCCTGCCTGTATATTAAAAGGATAGTTTACTGGGCAGTAGTAAACATAAGTACCAGGTTGTTTAGCTATAAAACTATAGTAACCATGTTCCATATGATGAACACTATTATCAGCATTTTTTATAGGTGATGAGTCTTTCTTTTTTAGCTCAATTCCTTTTATAAATATTTCATGAGGATCTCCCTGAGATATATTCCAAAAATCAAGAGTTACATCATCTCCTTCCATTACCTCTATGGTAGTACCTGGTAAAGTAACTTGGCCACTTAGGGAATTTGTAAACCCAAATACACGAACGGAATCTTTATTTTCTATTTGAAAAACGCCAGTAGTTCTTCCAATAATTAATTTATTTACCTGACCTACGGTTGTGAAATTAATAAGTAGAATACCGAATATGTAAATCATATTTTTCATATATAACATATTATCATTTTTAACATTAAATATTTTAGGCTACTCTAAATATGAGTATAGTTGTATAATATATTTCTTTTGCTTTTTTATTATTGATTATCTCTCTTTGTAAAATTGAGTAATTAAATGTTTTCTTTATAGCGTATTTATACGTGATTTATAGCAATACCTCAATTTTAAATAATTATCACTAAATAAATATTACTGAGTTTTCTGAAGAAAGTATTAAATCATATTACTGGAAATCAATTTTTAAAAAAAATAAGGAGCTCCTTAAATACATTGAAACATGATTATTTAAAGAATTGTTTTTCGAGTTCTTAATAATAATTTTGGATCCTCACTACATTCTATTTTCACATCTATTGGTTGTTTATAACTAAAAAAAAATAAGTAGATGTTGGCATAGAAGCATCTTTAAAACTGATAAATGCTCCACTAGTATGTGGAATAGTATAATCTCTACAGTCTTGCATCAAATCTTCAGTTCTATTAACAGAAGGCTTATTTATAATCATTTCTTTAGAACGTTTTTCATCTGTAAGACAGTATTTATCATCCCTATCCAAAAATTGATCCCACCAAGTCTGGTATTGAATTGTAAATGGTCTGTCCTTATATGGAAATGCACTACCAATTAGATCTTTATTCTTTCTATAATTATCATAATAATTTCCTGATATGGCTCCTAAAGTAAGGTAGGTGTGTACACCAGCGCATATCTGCATCTAATTCATCAGATCTTTTAGACGATTGTAGCGAGCAAATAAGCGCTTTTCTACTAGTATCATCCCAACCAATAGTATCATCTTCATTATTAGAGTTAGCCAAACGGGAAGTAATTTTATGTGGAGCTGGTCCATCTTGATCAAGCTTAATGTTATTCCTATCCCAAGATTCAAAATGCCAAGCATATTCAATGCTATAATTTCTAGACACATTGTTAGCATCTTTAATTCTATCTTGTTTAAATGATAATCTCTTTAAAACTTCCTCTCCAAGTGTATTTTTTATGAAACTTTTTAATTCAGTTTCAGTACCTCCATAATAACCATTCATTTGACATTTAAGATAGGCATTTGGATTAGGTAAATAGTTATTGCTTAATTGAGCTGTTTCTATTTTTAAATTGGCACCTATTAAATCAGGATAGGTATCAGGCTTAATTGCATTCTCCCATAGTTCCAATACTTCAATTACTGGTAATGAAGCTCCAAAACCTAAATCAACAACTAAGTAGGATCACTAACAACGATTCCACCTAAAGGTATTTCAGTACTTAAAGCAATTCCATTAGATTCATTCTCTGTAGCATTAATAGGTTCGTATTTCTTTATAGAAGTAGAATAATTAAATTCACTCAAAAAAATACTACCAATTGCCAATATAAAATGTATTGCTCCTTCTGGAGGGTTTATATAATTAGAGGTATTAAAATCTGGCATAACCCAAGTCACTAGACTTCTATTTGTATTTAAATTTGGTGCGGTAATAGGTGCATAAAATATGGCGTCTAAATGGGAATCTTTATTAAATTCAAACCCTTCTAATAAAATTTTATTAAGTAAGATCTAAAATGTACGTTGCCCCTTACTTTTGTTATTCTACCTACAATGCTATTATCACCCATGCTTTTAATTCAGTTTAATAATTATTAATGCTAGCTAATTCTATAGTTAAAATGTATTTAAACATTAAACTATAAGAATATTTGTTTCATCTCATCTACAGTAAATTGATTTTTAACGTTGAATATTATTATTCCATCTAAAAAAACAAAAAGAATCAAATCATTAATATAACTTTATTAAGCACTAATACATAATCAGTTATGAAAGCCGAAAATATTATTACAAGTATTATAAATGAAATAACAGACTCTAATATGTCATTAAGTAAAAAGATGAT
>JABSPO010000190.1 GCA_013214625.1 Flavobacteriaceae bacterium | reverse complement strand
ACCACCAGTCTAGGCTAGGTTGCATATCGAGTTTTGAAATCACCGAACACCTCGATATGTAAATTCCAAAACTAGATACCTCTGAGCGATATCGAAATTCCCGGATTTTCGCAGAACCAGCGGGTTACAAAAATATCAATGTGTCGCAAAAATACAGAGATTGATGGAATTATTTTGTATTTGTTATTTTCATGTGATTTTTATTTTATTCCCATTTGCTGGTGTAAGACCCCCTGCATAGGTATCCAAGTTTTCATATTGTCCTCCCTTTTTAACAGTGCCATTAACTTCTAGTTTTTGTTTAGGAACTACAGTATTATTACCAATACCAATACTCAAAGTTCCATTAACCACAACTCTTCCTGGGTTTTGCTCAGCTCCCCCAGCATAATCTTGATAAATTTCCATTGCCGCATCACCAAAATGTCCAGAATCTGTACCTAAACGCATGTGATTAGGTGTAGAAGATCCACTACCTCCATTTGCCCATAATTTAAAAGGAAGTCCAGCAGTATCATCATTAAGTGATATATGCCCTCCTACTACATCTAACTTAGAACTTGGATTCGTTGTTCCAATACCTACACGCCCTATTTGGTCTATAGTCATAAAGTTACCAGTCCCTCCTCTTACAAAATCTAATTTTCCATTTGTAGAATTTAATATATCCCAAGTATTGGCATTTTCATTAAATAAACGAATTCCAACTCCATCACCCCCTTTTATTTCTAATTTTTTATTTGGTGTAGTTGTTCCTATACCTACGTTACCATTTTGCAAAAGTGAAAAAGTAGACTGCCCTGCTTTGTTCCAAAATTCTAAATTTGCATTATCAGCATTCCTACCTACCACTCTCCATTGTTCTATTGAATTTGTAAAGAAGGATTGCCAAGTATATGACGAAGTAGCCAGTACCCCAGTAAGATCAAGTCTTAAAGACCTATTTATTGATGATCTAATATGTAACGGACTAGATGGAAGAATTGTTCCGATACCAATATTACCATTATCTGCTATCCTGTTAGTAATCAGAGTCATAGGAGAAGCTATTACTCTAGTATCCTGAGCTACCGTTATTATAGAAATACTCATCATTACACAAAGTGACAAAATATACTTTTTCATAATTATTTATATTATTTACTTTAATAAAATCAAAACGCAAAATTACAATTTACCTATGAAAAACAACTATTTACCGAAGAAATAACCCTGAAAAACATAAGCATTTAACAGCTAGTTAATTGCATAATAGAAAAGATTATCATTCACTTTTATCACGAAATAATTAACTAAAACTAGTGATGAGTAGTCACTATGTTTGGGTTGTGGCAACTTTCTATTTTAATTAATAAACTCTAAATAAAAGCATTTCCTCTTTTTGTTTTAAATATTCAGTTGATAACTTATATAATCTAATTTGTATTTTACAGAAACAGAACTTAATTCAGATAGCGCGGATTTGCAATCCGTGCACTACAATAACATTTAAACAATTTTATTTAACAAAAAAAAAGCTTCTACTCCCGATAGCTATCGGGACTGTAAAAGCTTTTCCTTCTTTACTTTATTCCCTCACTCATACTCGGCACGGAAAACATTTCTGCGCTTGCACGTGACTTCTTTTATTTACATATCGCGTCATCTGATAATTTCACTCAAAGTGACGTGACACACTCCATATATCCGCTAGACAAAATTTTTTCGAAACGCCTCAGAGTGACAATAGAAGCAAAAAAAAAGAGTTTAGTTGTGTTAACTAAACTCTTTTTAAAATTTATTCTAAAATATTTTTTTCTCAAATAAAAATACTCAGTTACAAATCAAAACCTAAATCTGTTCTGTAATACATTTTATCAAAACTAAACTTCTTTACATTTTTATATGATGTTGCTAAGGCTTCTTTATAATCCTTACCATAGGATGTAATTGCCAACACTCTACCTCCGTTAGTAACCACTTTGCCATCCTTAGTTGTTGTTCCTGCATGAAAAACAATAGAATCCTCAATAGTATCCAATCCTGTAATTTCTTTTCCTTTTTCATATGCTTCAGGATACCCTCCTGAAACTGTCATTACGGTTGTAGCTGCTCTATCATCCAACTCAATAGACACTTGGTCCAAAGTTTGAGATCCAACCGCTTTAAATAACTCTACTAAATCAGACTTTATTCTTGGAATTACTACTTCCGTTTCCGGATCACCCATTCGTACATTGTACTCAATTACAAAAGGCTCGTTATTTACACGGATTAAACCAATGAATACAAATCCTTTATACGGTATGTTATCTTTTTGAAGTCCGTTAATTGTTGGTATTACAACACGCTCTTCAATTTTCTGCATCAGGACATCATCCAAGAATGGAACTGGGGAAATTGCTCCCATCCCTCCTGTGTTTAATCCAGTATCGCCTTCTCCAATTCTTTTATAATCTTTAGCAGTTGGTAAAATTTTATAATTTTTACCATCCGTAAGCACAAAACAACTTAACTCCAGCCCATCTAAAAACTCTTCAATAACAACTTTTGCGCTTGCCTCACCAAACTTAGCATCAACCAACATCTCTCTTAAAGATACTTTAGCTTCTTCCAAATCCTGAATAATAAGCACTCCTTTACCAGCTGCTAACCCATCTGCTTTTAATACATAAGGCGCTTTTAATGTTTCCAAAAAAGCACATCCTTTTTCTACTGTTTCAGCAGTAAAACTTTCATACGCAGCAGTTGGGATGTTATGGCGAAACATAAACTCCTTAGAGAATTCTTTACTTCCTTCTAAAGTTGCTCCTAATTTTTCTGGTCCAATTACAATCACATCTTTCAAAAAGAAATCTTTTAAAAAGAAATCGTGAATTCCATTTACCAACGGATCTTCAGGACCTACAACTACCATTTCAATATCTTCTTCTAAAACAAATTCTTTTATTTTAGCAAAATGATTTACGTCTATCGCTACATTTGTTGCTATTTTACTAGTCCCAGCATTTCCTGGCGCTACAAATAAATTACCACACTGATCACTTTGACTAAGCTTCCAAGCAAATGCATGCTCTCTTCCTCCAGAACCTAATATTAAAATATTCATTGTACTTTATTTAGTTTTGTTGTTGTAAAAATTTAATTTAGCAAAGCTAATATTTATTACATGAACATCATTGATTTTTCATTAAAACTAAACGGTTTTCCTATAAAGGAAGCTCAAAATAAGTTGTGTGAAATTCAGAATATTAGTGAACAACACTATGAAACATATATTACCAAGGCAAAAAAGGACATTGTATCATTTCATTTGAAAAACAATCCTTTTTACAAATCTATCTGTAAAAAAGAATTCTCAACATGGAATGAATTGCCTGTTTTAACCAAGTCTGATTTACAAGCACCTTTAAAAGAACGTATAAGTAATGGCTATGCCTTAAAGGATGTTTATGTAAACAAAACTTCTGGTTCAACAGGGAATCCTTTTTATTTCGCAAAAGATAAATTTAGTCATGCACTAACTTGGTCGATCATACAAAATAGGTTTAACTGGCATGATTTATACGGTAAAAAACAAGCTCGTTTTTATGGTATCCCGAGTGAAACAATTCCTCGACTAAAAGAACGAACTAAAGATTTTTTATCAAACAGGTATCGATTTAATGTTTTTGATTTATCGGATGCTTCTTTTGAAAAATGGATTCAAAAATTTAAATACACCAAATTCGTTTACCTCAATGGCTACACTACCGTACTAGTAGCTTTTGCAAATTATTTAAACGCTAAAAATATTGTTTTAAAAGATCTTTGTCCAAGTTTAAAAGCGTGTGTAGTTACTTCTGAAATGTGTTTTGAGGAAGACAAAACTGCAATGAACACAGCATTTGGAATCCCTGTAGTTAATGAATACGGTGCTTCTGAACTAGATTTAATTGCTTTTCAAAACACCAAAAATCAATGGATCATAAACACAGAATCCTTATTTATTGAAATAGTTGATGATAATAACACACCACTACCTTTTGGAGCACTAGGACGAATAATTGTAACTTCCTTATACAACAAAGCACATCCGTTTATTAGATATGAATTAGGAGATCTTGGTATTTTAAAAAAGATAGATTCCAAAACCATTATTTTAGAAAAACTTGATGGACGTAGGGAAGACATCATTCATTTACCTAGTGGAAAAACCGCCCCAGGACTCAGTTTTTATTATGTTACCAAATCGGTAATGAAAGATACTGGTGCTGTTAAAGAAATTAAAGTAATACAAACCTCCTTAAATACTTTTGAAATTCATTATGCATCGGATAGTGAATTAAGCGAAAAGCAAATGGATGACGTTAAAAATGCATTGTATGAATATCTTGAGCCAGATCTTGAAGTTATTTTTCATAAATTTGACCAATTGAAACGCTCAAAAAGCGGAAAACTTAAACAGTTCACATCATTAATTTTACAATAGCAATATCCTGATGAGTACAGCAATTAGCCAAAAAAAGGACATTCTTATTATCAGTAATTACTTCCCTCCAGAAAGTGGCGCTGCCTCTAATAGGATCTATACGCTTGCTACCTCATTAACCGAGAACAATTACGAAGTCACTGTTGTTTGTCCTTTACCTAATTATCCTTTTGGGAAAATATTTGATACTCATAAAGGCAAACGTTACAGTAAAACCATAGAAAACAATTTAATAGTTTATAGATTATGGCTGTTTGCCAGTAATTCTAAAAATAAGTTTGTTCGCTTATTCTCTATGTTATCTTTTGCGATACATTTATTCTTTTTTCTATTATTCAAAAAAACTCCTAAAAAGGTACTAATTCAATGTTCACCTTTATTCGTTGGCTTTTTTGGAGTACTCATAAGTAAAATAAAACGAAAAAAGATTATTTTAAACGTTTCAGATTTATGGCCATTAGCTGGATTAGAAATGGGGCTTTTAAACAAAGGAAAGTATTATTCAATATTAGAAAAAATAGAATTATTTAATTACAAAAATTCTGATTTATTAATAGGGCAATCACAAGAAATCCTGGATCACTTTAAGAAATGTGTTCCTAGTAAAGAGTCATTTCTATATAGAAATTACCCTAATTTCGACATCAAACCAATTCAAGAAAACACGGAGACTAAAACCTTTAAAATCGTATATGCTGGGCTACTTGGTATAGCGCAAGGACTCCTTAATCTTTGTAAAGAATTAAATTTACCCGATAATATAGAACTTCATATTTATGGTAATGGCCCCGAAGCAAATCAATTAATAGAATATATTAAGAACAAAAAAAACATTATATATCATGGTTCTGTTGAACGCGCTGTATTACACCAAGAACTTAGAACATATGATTTGACTTTGATTCCACTAATTAATCGAATTTACGGTTCAGTTCCCTCTAAAATATTCGAATACGCTCGACTTGGGCTTCCTATATTATATTTCTCAGATGGAGAAGGGAATGAAATCGTTAAAAAACACCAATTGGGACTAACTATAAATTCGTTAGATTACAATGCTTTAAATAACGTTATAACTGACTTAGGAGAGCATAAATTAACGCTTCCTAAAAAAGGGGAGATTCTTAAAATTGCAGAGAGTGAATTTAATTTAGCGAAACAATTTAAGCACTTTATCATTGAAATTGAAAAATGCTAACTAATATGCTTTTTCATCTCCTAGAATAAGTTTCACTAGGGTCATCAATATAATTTTCATATCAAGTAGTACAGACCAGTTTTTAATATAAAACAAATCTAATTTCACCCTACCAATAATATCTGCATCCTTTTCAATTGCTCCTCTAAACCCTCTTACTTGTGCTAATCCGGTTATACCAGGGACAATACGATGCCTCGCCATTAACTGTATATTATCTACCTGATTTGCATATGCTTTATTATACGCCAACATGTGTGGTCTTGGGCCGACAACTGACATATCCCCTCTTAATACATTAATAAACTGAGGAAGTTCATCTATACTTGTTTTGCGCAAAAAACTACCTAGTTTAGTAACACGACTATCATCAACACTAACATGATTGTCATCCGACTTCCCTATTCTTAGCGTTCTAAACTTATAGCATTGAAACTTTTTATAATCTAGTCCGTTTCTTACTTGTATATAAAACAACGATCCTTTTGATTCAAATTTTGTCAAGACATATAGTAATGGAATCAACCATGATAACAATCCAATAATTACTAGTACGGAAAACACAATGTCAAAAGCCCTCTTTATGAATCTATACGAACTTTTATTTAGTGCTAATTCACTCATAGTAAGCACTGGGAAATAATCATAATAATCAACCTCAAATCCGGAAGACAAAATTTGATTAGAATCTGGAATAAATTTCAGTGTTTTAAAATGAGTATTTGAATACCTAATTAACTTCTCTATTTCTACTTCAGTAAACTCGCTTATTGAACAATAAATATCATCAATATCTCTTTCCTTGATATACTTAAAGGAATCCTCAAAACTACCAAGTTTCTCATTAGCTTCTGTATAAACCTCTTTATTAGTGAAATACCCTAAATAGTTATAGCCGTAAATTGGTTTTTTAAGAAAAAATGTTTCTAATGCTCTAGTAGCTTGGTTATTCCCTAAAATTACAGTTTTACGACCATTACCACCTTTTAATCGGTATTTTTTTAACGCCCAATACATTATAAATTTAACTAATAATAAACTCCAAAATAATACTGTTAAAAAACAAATCACTTTTGGGATTTCCAATATTGTTTGACTAAAACCAAAATAGGAAATATAAATAAGAGCGTATAACGCGTATTGCCTTACTGCAATATGTATTATTTTTATAGGTAAGGTAAATCGATA
>JABSPO010000019.1 GCA_013214625.1 Flavobacteriaceae bacterium | reverse complement strand
TGGGTTTTTTGCTTTATAGCGTTTAGCCTAATTATTTAAAAAGTTAAAAACATGTATTATTATATAGAAGATAATTATAAAAAAGGAGATGTTGTTATAAAGGGAATGAATGATTCTGAGAACATCGTAAACTCCCTGATAAAAGGTGATTTTACTGAAATAGAAAACATAATTATAGAAACTTCTCCTAAAAATGGAAAAAAGTCAGATTTTTTAATGACAGAAGGTGTAATTCTTCCATTTGTCTCTAATAAAGTAAAAATGATCATTGAAGAATATTGCCCTGAAAAAATACAATTTATTTCTACTAATTTAGAAGGCTATTTCCTTTTACACACTGTAGAGCACATATCTTGTTTTGACTGGGGAAGTTCAAAATTCACAAAACATCCTCCGTTTTTAAAAGAATTATCCCATATACCTCAAACAGTGGAAAAATTAGTTTTTGATGAAAACAAGATTGAGAGAGATATTTTTAGAATGCTTGAAGAACCTATCACATTATTTATTTCAGAAAAATTAAAAAAAATATTTCAAGAAAATAATGTATCAGGAATAGAGTATGGAAAATTAGAAAAATATAGAAAAGGTATGTTCAGTTAAATAGTAAATATATTTTGTAATATTAATGAGTTTATAAAGAGCGAAGCTATAAGGTTTCGCTCTTTATATATTTACTTAGTCTTTACCTTTAGATAAAAAAATTAAACTAAATGATATGTCATTAACTAATGAGAACACAATAAAAATATTGAATTAATTATGGTATATAAAATTGGTCATAAAATTGGTTCAAATGATATATATATATATCATTTGAACATGCTCAAACATTGATTAATATTGCGTCAGGAAAGGGAAGCAAGTTGAATAGAATACACTATGAAGGGGCAGTTTCAACCGACTTTTATTCTTTAGGAGGAGTTGTTGTTTCAAAAGAAGCAAAATCTCTTTTTGAAAATTTGAAATTAACATATCTATCCTTTGCGTCTCAGGACTTTTATGACTTATACAGTGACGAGCAATTAGGGGTGGATAAAAAAATAGAAGCTTACATTACCTCAGTTAATGAAGAGATTGATTATAGTCATTCAGATTTATTTATTTTAAGTGATGGTAAAATAAGAGCGATAGACAAACTAGTTTTACATAAGAATTATCCAGTTTCTGAACCTGAAATATTTAATTTAAAAGGGTTGGACAATTTTTTATGCGTTAATGAAAAAATGAAGAAAGCAATTGAAATTGCAAATTTAAAAGGATTTGAATTCATTCCTATTGACGAATACAAATCCTAGCTAATAGTGGCTTAGTTTTTATTATATATTTTAGATGAGTTATTATTTGATTGAACAGAATATTGAAAAAGATGATATATACATATCATGGGAATATGATGGTAGTATAGAAAATATTATAAAAGGTGAAGGGAAAAATGAAATAGATTTTTTAAATAAAAATGTGATTTCTATAAAAACAAAAAACTTTTTATCAAGTTTAAATATAGATTACATCTCATTTTTACCTTATACTTTTTATGATTTACAGAATAATGAAAGAAAAATAGAAGCCTTCATTATGGATGTTGAAAAAGAAGTAGATTGTATTGATTATGAAGAATCTGAATTAGTTGTTTTTGGAGGAGAAATAAGAGGTGTTGACAAATTAGTATTTAAAAACTACTGAGCCTTTAATTTTTAAAGTGAACGGTTTAGTTGGGTTCGTTTGTATAAATGAAGACATGAAGAATGAAATATTAAAAACTAAGCTTAAAGGGTTTAGGTTTATTCCTATAGTAGAGTATAGGCTATAAATTTAATAGTCGTATTGTGGAAACAAAAAACCGATGCTAATTTGTATCGGTTTTTTGTTTTATGGGGTTTAGTTTAATGAATGAAAATGAATCGGACTATGATGACTTAGCCGAGTATTTAGCTTGTTCAGGAAATAAAATTGGAGGTTATGCAGAGTTTATCCAATCTGATCATCGATCAAGAGACGAAAATGGGGATTTAGGATTTCAATTACTACAAATGGAAGATGAATATATTGAGTTTGATGACTATACCTATGTACATCTTTTTATTCCTTATAAGGATCTATGCAACCTGAATTTCGACAGTACTTACATCCATTGGGACTGTGATTAAACAATCCCAATTATTTAGAAGTCAATTATGCTGAGATATTAATATTGTTTTTTATGAAAATTGATAACACCATTAGTAACAGTATTGGTATTTATAAAAGAGGTGTTTTCGGTGTCAAAAATAATTTTAAAATCGCAGCTGTAATTTAATATTTCAAAAAAAGAACCATCACCAAAAATTTCAATTCCGAGGTTATTTTTGAGGTAATTAATGCAGTTGTTACAAATGAGTTCATTGACACTTAAAAATAAGTGGTAGCTCTTTTTTAAGGTTTTAAAAGTGACCTTATAAATTTCGGATTCAAATAATAGTTTTGAAATTTTCTGGTTGTAAATAGAATAGGAATTACTTAAGTCAATACAATTATTAACATGTGTAATGTTTAAAAAGCGTTGTATAGGATTGTGAATAGGTTCATTAAAAATTTTGTTAGACATAGTTTGGTAGGTTAGTTTTTGAAGTTAGTTTGTTTTTATAAGACCATTATTTAATATAAATGTTGCATAATTTTTTAAAGAATTTGTATTAATTTATTTCTGTACTTGCCTGGGGGTAGGTGAGACTGTTATAATGTGAATTTTATGATTAAAACAGTGTTAAAGTATTAGCCAGTTCGTTTTTTGTAGATCATAATAAAAGTTAAGTTAATTTGGTGATTTTATTTTTTATAGGTATTCATAAACTAGTTCCTAAATAGACTAGTTATTACCCGTAGGTGTAAGGTGTAATTAGTATGGTGCTTATTTGACTGAGTTAACTCCCTCGTTTTTAACGTAAAACCTTACACAATTATTATACCATGGATTTATTTTGTGGTTGAAATTATAAAAGAATTTTATGAACTAATAGTTGATTAAGACTTTTTTAACTGTTTAAAAAAAGGGAAGTGTTATTGCTTTTTTACATAGTTAATCAATATATTCTATGGGCAATTGTATTTTAGTATATTGCTGAGGTTAATACATGTTAAATTGAATTATAGAAGGATGTGTTTTGATGTGAAATGGAATTTAAAAGACTAGAAATGATAAAAAAATATATTTTTACAGGACTGATTTTTTTTGTGCTTGGGGGAGCTTGTGCGCAATCAGTATATTATAAAGGATCTAGGATTGGTGAAATTCAATCAGATGGTGATGTGTATTTAGGTGGTAGTAGAGTTGGAGAAATTCAATCAGATGGTGATGTGTATTTTAAAGGGAGTAGAATAGGAGAGGTGCAATCAGATGGTGATATCTATTATAAAGGCAGTAGAATAGGTGAAATTCAATCGGACGGTGATGTGTATTATAAAGGTAGTAGAGTAGGAGAAATTCAGTCAGATGGCGATGTGTACTATAAAGGGAGTAGAGTGGGAAAAGCTTCTGGTGTAGCTCCAGAAAAAGTAGCTGTTTTTTTCTTTTTCTTTAAAGAAATATTTAATCAATAAAAAAAGCTGTTAGAAAAGTAAAATTACTTTTCTAACAGCTTTTTTTATTACCAATTGGCATACATAAGGTCTGCTTTCCAAGGCAATTTAATTAATCCAATATTCCAACTTAGCGTATTAAATATAATATCTTGAGTTTTATGTTCAACAGTAATGGTGGTGTTCTCATTTTTATAAACCATTTTTCCTGGTCGTTGTAAAAATTCATATTGTAATAGTGCTGTTGTAGATTTTTTCATAGCAGGCCAATTAGCGTTGATCGCATTTAAAAGTTGGTCGGCCTGATTTTTATGTTCATCAGTAATTATTACGTGCCTGTTAATACTCTGCGTTACAGGAATATCACACAAAAACTTCTCAAATACCATATCACTTTCTGCTTGCTGTGTTTTTCCGGTAGCAATATAATGTAGTAAATGCACGCATAGTTCGGGGTTGCTAAGCTTGTTATTGCTGTCTAACAACTTACAATGTGTGAAAAAGTGTTTTAAAAACGGATGTGCTAAAACAAGTCCAGCATTATTGATATAGCACCCTTCAGAATCGTTAGGGGTATTGTTCTCAGCTATTGTATCAATGTCTTTTTTATCCTTTTTGATAACAGATTTTATAATCTGTTTAAGATTGTTCTTAGTTGCATCAGTATCATTTATTGGTTTTAAGGAATCTTTTTTATTGATTTCTATAGTATTACTTACTGAAGGGCTTTCGGTATTATCTAAAGCCATTGTTTTATTAATAACAAAAGGTTTTTTTTCATCTCTTTCCTCTGAAGAGATTGTAGTGTATTCTTCTTTTAAAAGGGAACTCAGCGTCTGTTTGTTAAGGACGTAGTTAATTAGGTTGTTATCTATTACTTGTTTCGCTATTAAAGAGCGTATGATAAACGTCCAGACAATTTTTCGCTCTAGAGTATTTAAGGCAGCAATTTTATGAAGTGTTTTTGAGTTAAGGTTTATAGTTGTTTTTTGTTGCGAACCAATTACAGTACATATTTTATGAATATCAGTATCTGTAAATTGATTGATAAAACGTTCTTGCACCTCAGTAATATGAATAATGGCTGAAAACTGTTTAGCAAATGCAGGGGTAGCAATAATTTTATTTAAAACCACTGGAGTAAACAAAAAAGAAATAGATTCGTTTGTATTCCACCAAGGAGTGGTGCCATTTTTTAAAAAATAAGTAAATGTATTTAAGTAATGGTCCTCCTTATTCAGTGTTTTGAATTGCTTTTTTAATTTCCTTATTTCTTTATTGTCTTCTTGTTCTATAGCTTCAATCTTTTCTTTAAAACTAGAAATAATGCGTTCTTTTAAACCACTATTTAAACGAATAGTTTTTTCAGAAATATCTAAAGTTAATTTATCTATTTGAACAGCATAACTTGCAGATTTAGAGTCTAAGGAGTCTAACTGTTTTTCCAAAGAAGGAAAAACCTCTGATGAAAGAAAACTACTAATATTATCTTTAATTTCATAAGCCTGTGTTTTGCTTTTGGTATTTAATTCTATAAAAACTTTATGGATAGTATGCTTTTTTTTCATGTAATACTGTTTAGTATAATTAATTAACTATTAAAATTCACCACCCCAAAACCCTGCAGGACAAAGGCTGTCTTTAGACTTTTGTTTGGCACTTAATCGGCAACCACAACCACGTATATATCCATCTATAGAGGTGGTAACTACATCTAATGTTTTAGGATGTATCCATCTTCCAGCATCACAACTGTTGTTTACTTTAATGGGGCATTCATTACATATGTTTTCACGAAGGGTGAAAATGTTTTTTTCTGTTTTGGAAGCTAATCCAGCCATTGTTTTTAATTCGTTAATATGACCATTAATGATCTCGTTTCGGTTGTTGTAAATCTTTTTTAAATCCATAGATGTTTATAATTATTGATAGGCAAATTACTTGTTATAAATCGAGATAAAAGAAAATATCAGGGACTGTAATCAGTCTGTTCAGTAAGTAGTTTTTTGACATATAATGGTGTATATAAAAAACGGCTACAAACTAAATTCTGTATAAAGTTGGATTAAATAAGTTTGTAAAAATACATAACACGCTGTTCTGTAGCGAATAACACTTGTTTCTACTGAAGCTACTGTTTTGAAAGCGTCAAATTCTGTATTTTGTTTGAATTAGGTTGTAGGTTTGCATTGTGCTTTTGCCAATACGGTTTTGTGTAGTATAACTGCACTATGAAACAGAAGCCAATTATAATAGTAAGTAATCAAAATATATAAAAAGTAACACTATGATTTATGATGTATTAAACATACTAAAAGCTGAAACGAAAAAATATTTAATGGATGTGGACACAGCTAATAATATTACTGATATCGATGATACTTCAGTGGTTATAGAAAATATTGCAAACGCTGATGCTACAACTGAGGGGAAAACTCAAAACAAGGTATGTATTTCGTTGTATAATATTAATGAAGAACAAACATTAAAGAATGCACCTAGGCATGAAAGAGTAAACGGAGAAATGGTGTATAAAAGCAATCCTGCTTATTTGAATTTATATGTAATGATTTCTGCTAACCGAACTAGTTATGAAAAATCACTTAAAAACATTTCAAGTGTTGTTGAGTTTCTTCAAGACAAGCCAGTATTTACAAATACAAATACTGATGTAGAAATTACAGATGTAGAAGAGTTTAAGTTTAGAGTAGACTTGTATTCATTACCACCAGAGCAATTAAGTTATGCTTGGGGAGTATTAGGAGGAAAAGTACTGCCTTCAGCTTTATATAAAATAAGCGTAATAAAACTTCAGAAACAAGCTATAAAAGCTGCCGCACCATTAATTACTGGTATACAGGAAACGGCTTTTAATAAAACTAAGAATCTTTAAATAGAAAACATAATGAGTAATACAATAACCTATAAACCGTTGTTTGATTTAAATATTTTGCACCATTATTTTTTAGATACTGGAGCTACACTATTTGCAAACACAACTACTCCAGAAGTTTTTTCAGGGCATAATGTTAAAAATTATCTTCATTTATCCCCAAGTTTAGCCACTGAAAAGTTGTTAAAAGAAAACAAAGTCTTGTTTAAAACAACAACTTCTGGAGCTTCTTGTTTAGTCGCAACAAAATCAAATACTGATCTAATTCCCAAAAGAGATCTTAAAAATGTAATCCTAGATTTTTTAATCTATGTAAAGGACCCATTATTTGGAAACTATACAGAACATTCTGGAGGGGTAAACGATGTTTATTATTTCGCGAATCATTCAAATAATGCTAATACAAGTCTTAATAATTTGAGTAAGTTAAATAACTTAAATGACACATTTACACCAACAAATAGTTATAAAGTAGCCGCAGGAACTACTCAATATAAAGAACTAATGGCGAGTCTTTCTCCAGACGAGCAACGCGGATTATTTGGTGTGGTATCAGTAAAATTAGAAACACTTTTAAGTAGTGATAAAGTTCCTACAGCTCCAACAGAATTGAAAATAGTGTTTAAAAACAGAAAAACAATTTGGGTTTATGTAGACAAGGAAGGTACTGAAAAAGGAAGATCAATACTTCACCCTTTTGTGAAAAGAGGAAGGTTTAATGTAATAAAAACTGGTACAACAACAACAGTACTTAATTACCGTATGGGAACGCCTTCTGATCAAATGATGTTCCCAGAAGGTCAACCAATAGAAACAAGAATTTACATTTAATTAATATTTTAAAAATCAATAAATTATGTCGACACAATTGAAAACACCAGGTGTATACATTGAGGAAATTTCAAAATTACCTCCGTCAGTAGCGCAAGTCGAAACTGCTATTCCTGCATTTGTAGGGTATACCGAAAAAACAGTTGGAAAGCCAACCAGAATTAGCTCTTTATTAGAATATGAAGCAATTTTTGGAGGAGCTCAAAAACACCAAATTAAATTAAAAGATACTGCTAATGGCTTAGAACTTGAAAAACCAACTGCAACGTTTTTAATGTATCATTCATTACAAATATTTTTTGCTAACGGAGGTGGACCATGTTATATTGTTTCTACAGGAACTTACGGAGCGACTCTTGCTATAGGTGATTTTGAAGATGCTTTAAAATCTTTAGAAAAAGAAGATGAGCCTACTTTATTAGTGTTCCCTGATGTGTATAAAACTTTAGGAGAGACTAATGCTTATGCAATTTACCAATTAGCATTAGCACAAGCTAATGAAATGGGAGACCGTTTTGTAATTATGGACACTCTTAAGGGGGATTCAGAAAAGGTAAATAATAAAACAACTATTGAGCTATTTAGAGCTAGTGGAGTTCCTGCGGACAAATACGGAGCAGTTTATTTTCCACATTTAACTACGGTATTAAATTACCATTTTATTGAATCTAGTGATGTAGCTGCAGAAAAAATTAGCCACGTAGGAACTGAAGATACTACTCCTTTTAACGATGAAAAGGCTGCTTTATTAGTAATTAAAGGTTCTTCAGATTCATTATCTAAAAAGAAAACGGCAGTATTAAAAATTATAGCTGCAGTTAATAAAACCATTGATGTTAAAATTACTGCAGCACTTATTACTGCTGTAGAAGGAGCAAATTCGGGTAATATTGGTGATGTTATAGGTACTGATACAATCGGTGTTGTTGGTCATATCCATAATAATAACGTTGATGCTATAGGAGAAGCTAGCGGTAAAAAACTTTCTGACTTAAAAGGAACTGCTTTATACAGCGAAATCAAACAATTAATTAGTGCTATGCCAGTGGTATTACCGCCAGCAGCAGCTATGGCAGGAGTATATGCAAGAGTAGACAGTAACAGAGGAGTACACAAAGCACCAGCAAACGTTGGATTAAATTATGTAATTGCACCAACAGAAAAAATTTCTGATGCAGAGCAAGAAGGAATGAATGTAGATGCTACTGGAGGAAAATCTATCAATGCTATTAGAACTTTTGCAGGAAAAGGAACTTTAGTATGGGGAGCAAGAACTTTAGACGGTAACAGTAACGAATGGCGTTATGTGCCAGTACGTAGATTCTTTAACATGGTTGAAGAGTCCGTACAAAAGGCTTCATCTCGTTTTGTTTTCGAACCAAATACAGCTAATACTTGGGTGCGTATTCAAGGAATGATTGAAAACTTCTTAACACAACAATGGAAAGCAGGTGCTTTAGCAGGAGCTAAACCAGAAGAGGCGTTTTACGTAAGTGTAGGTTTAGGGGCTACAATGTCAGCTCTAGATGTACAAGAAGGGAGAATGATTATTGAAATCGGTATGGCAGCAGTACGTCCAGCAGAATTTATTGTATTGAGATTTTCTCACAAATTACAAGAAGCATAATAGTTAAGGTATAACAATTAAAAATAGAAATAATGACTAATTATCCATTATCAAAGTTTCATTTCCAAGTAAACTGGGGAGGAACAAAAATAGGTTTCAGTGAAGTATCAGGATTAGATATTGAAAGTGAAATTATAGAATACCGCCAAGGGGCGAGCCCAGATTTCAGTAAAATTAAAATGCCTGGGATGATGAAGTATTCTAACATCACCCTTAAAAAAGGGATGTTTAAAGGCGACAACGAGTATTATGAATGGTTACAAACTATTCAGTTGAATACTGTAGAGCGTAGAGATCTTACTATTTCATTATTAAATGATGCTCATGAGCCAGTAGTGACATGGAAAGTACAAAATGCTTTTCCTGTAAAAATTTCAGGAACTGATTTAAAAGCAGACGGAAATGAAGTAGCAATTGAAACATTAGAAATTGCTCACGAAGGCTTAACAATTCAAAATAACTAAGCACACCAAACTAATTTAAATATAAAAATTGAGTGGTAAAACGCATGCAAGTTCGTTTTTACTAAGCATCCTTTTTACCTCAGATTTAATCAGGTAATCCTTTTTATTAAGTTGAAAAACAATAAGATATGCGTTTTTCGCTCGATTTTAAAACAAAAAATAAAATTAAAAAAATAAAATTATGGTACACAAAACACCGGGAGTTTATATCGAAGAGATTTCAAAATTTCCACCTTCAGTAGCACAGGTTGAAACAGCTATTCCAGCATTTGTTGGATATACCCAAAAAGGATCTGCTGAGCCAACTAGAATTAGCTCTATGTTAGAGTATGAAACTATTTTTGGACAAGCAGCCAATGAAGTAAATGTTAAAGTAAGTATTGTAGACGGTGTTG
Source organism: Flavobacteriaceae bacterium (assembly GCA_013214625.1). GTDB lineage: Bacteria > Bacteroidota > Bacteroidia > Flavobacteriales > Flavobacteriaceae. Next base: position 20,856 of record JABSPO010000019.1, on the reverse strand, counting down.
CAACTGCAACATTAGCAGAAGCAGACAAGTCTAAGTATAAAATGTATTACGCATTGCAAATGTTTTTTGCAAATGGTGGAGGGCCTTGTTATATCGTTTCAGTTGGAAAATATACTGATACTATTACAGGATCTGTTATTGTAGCAGGTTTAGCAAAATTAGTAAAAGAAGACGAGCCTACTTTATTGGTATTTCCAGATGCTGTTTCTTTAGACGAAGCAAATGCGAAGACTTTACATGAGCAAGCTTTATTACAGTGTAGTGATTTACAAGATCGTTTTGTAATCATGGATACAGTAAAAGATACTGACGCTTCAGTAACTGAATTAAGAAAAGTAACAGGAGACTTAAAATACGGAGCTGCGTATTACCCACATTTAGAAACAGTATTGAGCTATGCCTATGATGACACAAAGATTGTAGTGACTAGTGATGTTACTATTAATAATGCATCCGGAACAGCTATTTCATCACCAAAGATGTCAGATTTAAAAATTGCAAATTCAGGATTATACAACCAAGCTAAAGCTTCGATTGCAGGAATTCGTGTAATAGTAGCACCTTCAGGAGCTATGGCAGGAGTATATGCAAGAGTTGACAGTGATAGAGGAGTGCATAAAGCACCAGCAAACGTAGGGTTAAATTATGTAATTGCACCAACGGTAAAAATCTCTCATAAAGAACAAGAAGGATTAAATGTAGATCCTGTTGCAGGAAAATCTATCAATGCAATTAGAACTTTTACAGGAAAAGGAACTTTAGTTTGGGGAGCAAGAACTTTAGACGGGAATAGTAACGAGTGGCGTTATGTGCCAGTACGTAGATTCTTTAACATGGTTGAAGAGTCCGTACAAAAGGCTTCATCTCGTTTTGTTTTCGAACCAAATACAGCTAATACTTGGGTGCGTATTCAAGGAATGATTGAAAACTTCTTAACACAACAATGGAAAGCAGGTGCTTTAGCAGGAGCTAAACCAGAAGAGGCGTTTTACGTAAGTGTAGGTTTAGGGGCTACAATGTCAGCTCTAGATGTACAAGAAGGGAGAATGATTATTGAAATCGGTATGGCAGCAGTACGTCCAGCAGAATTTATTGTATTGAGATTTTCTCACAAATTACAAGAAGCATAATAGTTAAGGTATAACAATTAAAAATAGAAATAATGACTAATTATCCATTATCAAAGTTTCATTTCCAAGTAAACTGGGGAGGAACAAAAATAGGTTTCAGTGAAGTATCAGGATTAGATATTGAAAGTGAAATTATAGAATACCGCCAAGGGGCGAGCCCAGATTTCAGTAAAATTAAAATGCCTGGGATGATGAAGTATTCTAACATCACCNTNAAAAAAGGNATGTTTAAAGGCGACAANGAGTATTATGANTGGTTACAAACTATTCAGTTGAATACTGTAGAGCGTAGAGATCTTACTATTTCATTATTAAATGATGCTCATGAGCCAGTAGTGACATGGAAAGTACAAAATGCTTTTCCTGTAAAAATTTCAGGAACTGATTTAAAAGCAGACGGAAATGAAGTAGCAATTGAAACATTAGAAATTGCGCATGAAGGTTTAACAATTCAAAATAATTAATTATGGCTATTTTATATCCTCCAACTAGTTTCTCTTTTATTGTTAATGGAATTTCTACTCTAGAGGGTATAGACTCTCGGTTTCAATCCGTGTCGGGACTTTCGACTGAGATTGAAACTGAAGAGTATGTTGAAGGAGGTGAGAACAGGTTTGTTCATCAACTTCCGAAACGTGCAAAATACCCTAGTTTAATATTAAATAGAGGATTAATAGTTAACTCAGGACTTATTAAATGGTGCAGAGATGGCATGGAAAACTTCGAGTTTGAAACTAGAGACTTAACCATATCATTATACGGAGGAGCAACCTCTACAGCACCTTTAATGGTTTGGAATATTGTAGGTGCTTACCCAGTAAAGTGGTCAGTATCTGATTTTAATGCAGAAGAGAGTAAGTTGGCTATAGAAACAATGGAATTAAAGTACAAGTACTTTACCATACCAACAAATAATCTGAATTCGTTGCTATAAGCTGTTTTTAACAGAATACATATAGAGGTATTTAAAACAGCGGTATATCGAAAGTTAAAATAATCATTTTTTGAGTAGTAAAGAAGTTTGGCGGCTTCTACAATCTAGAAGCTGTCGGCTCTTTTACTAATAACATTTTTAGATGCTTTAAAAGTTTGCATTAGCAATGATTTTTTAACTGGGCAAAAAAATAATAATGAGTACTAAAAAGACAGCATATGCCTATAGAAATAAAAGAATTGCACATTAAAATTAATGTGGATGAAAAACAAACAACAACAATAGCATCTTCTGAAATGAGTAAAACAGCAAGTGATGAACTCTTAAAAGAATGTGTAGAACAAGTAATGAATATAGAAACCCGTAAAAACGAACGATAATGAATAACATTTTTAAAAGTCAAAGCGGAGAGTTAAAGAAGCTAAAAATAATACCATATAAAGATGATGAATTTAAGGAAAAAGGAACTCCTAAAGAATTTTCAGTCTTAACAAACCCGGAGAAGTACAGTATTGCTTACAAATCAGTACAAAATGAAAAAGATGCAATTGGAACTACAGGAGCTAATAGTAAATACATATTATCTAAGTCACCAAAGTTAGTACTTGATATCCTTTTTGATGGAACAGGGATTATAGATGACTCTGGTAAGCCAGTGATAGATCAAATAGATATTTTTAAACAAGTAGTATTCAACTATGTAGGTGGAATACATAGGCCACATAAATTACAAATAATTTGGGGCTCACTTTTATTTGAAGGAGCACTGGTTGATTTGAATATAGAATTTACTCTATTTAAACCAAGTGGAGAGCCAATTAGAGCAATAGCTAAGGCTGAGTTTAAGGGGACTATAGAAGAAAACTTAAGGGAAGCGTTAAATAAAACAAGTTCTCCAGATTTAAGTCACGTAAGAACGGTTAAGGCAGGTGATACCTTACCTATAATGACAAAAAGAATTTATGGTGATTCAAAATATTATTTAGAAGTAGCCAAAACGAATAACCTAATCAATTTTAGAACCTTAACACCAGGGCAAGAAATTTTCTTTCCTCCAATTGAAAAAACCTCATAGTTATGAACAACAGCGGAAACATAAAGACCAGTAAAACAGCTGGATTGATTACCTATAAAATTATGGTTGAGGGAACTGAATTGCCAGCTATATATGGGGTTAAAAACATTGTGGTAGCCAAAGAGGTAAACAGAATTCCGTATGCGCAAATAACACTATTAGATGGAGATGCACCTAAACAAGATTTTGAATTAAGTAGTACTGATTTATTAATTCCAGGAGCAGAAATTGAAATTACAGCTGGATACCATTCAGATGAAGAGACCATTTTTAAAGGAATTATTGTTAAGCACAGCATAAAAATACGAAGCGGTGCTTCTTATTTAAAGTTGGAGTGTAAAGACAAGGCTGTAAAAATGTCAATTGGGAAGAAAAGCACTTATTTCTATGACAGTAAAGACAGTGATATTATAGAAGGATTGATAGGGGATTCTGGAGCAACTGCAGAGGTGGAAGCAACAGTAACGACTCATAAAGAATTGGTGCAGTACCGAGTGTCTGATTGGGATTTTATGGTTACGAGAGCACAGGCAAATGGGAAATTATGTTTTGTAGATGATGGAACTATAACCATAGCAAAGCCTGATTTTAGTGCTGACGCAATAGAAACGGTTGTATTTGGATCATCTATTCATGAATTTGATGGTGAGATTGATGCTAGAGACCAGTTTAGTAAAGTAACAGCTTATTCTTGGAGTCCTACGGATCAAGAGTTATTAGAGTCAGAAGCACAAGACCCGAATGTTTCTTTAAATGGCGATTTGTCATCAAGTGATTTAGCTGATGTGTTAGGAGTAGAAAATATTGAGTTGCGACACGGAGGGAATATTACTCAAGATGAATTACAGGATTGGAGTGATGCGAAAGCATTATACCAGCAATTAGCGAAAACTAGAGGAAGAGTGAAGTTTCAAGGAATACCAGCAGTTAAACCTGGGGTAACTTTGGCTTTAGAAGGAGTTGGAAATCGCTTTAATGGTAAAATATATATTACTGGTGTACGCCATGAAATTACAGATGGAAATTGGTTAGTAGATGCACAATTTGGATTAAGTCCTACATGGTTTTCAGAAACATATGATGTTAACGATATACCAGGTTCTGGTATTATGCCAGCAATAAGTGGCTTGCATATAGGAATTGTAACACAATTGGAAGCTGATCCTGATGGAGAAGATAGAATTTTAGTACAAATACCAATCATTAATAATGAAGAACAAGGGATATGGGCACGTGTAGCCACATTAGATGCAGGAGAAAATAGAGGGTCGTTTTTTAGGCCAGAAATTGAAGATGAGGTTATTATAGGATTTGTAAATGATGATCCAAATGATGCAATTGTATTAGGAATGTTACACAGTAGTGCAAAACCAGCACCGCTTTCAGCAACAGATGATAATCATGAAAAAGGTTTTGTGACACGTAGTGGAATGAAAATGCTTTTTAATGATGATAAAATATCATACACATTAGAAACGCCAGCAGGGAAGAAAGTGATTTTAGATGAAGATGCAGGTGTAATAACAATAGAAGATGAAAACTCAAATGTATTCACCTTAGATAGTGATGGAATTACTATGGAGAGTGCAGGAGATATAAATATAAAGGCTTCTGGAGATTTAAATTTAGAAGCTGCCAATATAAATATAACAGCCCAATCACAATTAACAGCAGAAGGTAGTTCAGGAGCTGAAATATCATCTGGAGCAGTTACTGTGATAAAAGGTTCTCAAGTACAAATTAATTAATAAAAATAAAGATGAAACCTGCAGCAAGAATAACAGATATGCATACCTGCCCTATGGTAACAGGACAAGTGCCTCATGTAGGAGGACCTATTTTACCAGCAGGAGAACCAACAGTACTCATTGGAGGGATGCCAGCAGCAAGAGTAGGAGACAAGGCAGTTTGTACTGGTCCTCCAGATACTATAGCAACGGGCTCAGGAAGTGTACTAATAGGAGGTAACCCAGCCGCAAGAATGGGAGATACTACAGCACACGGAGGAGCAATAACAGCAGGTGAAGCAACAGTTTTAATAGGAGGATAATTATGAAACCGACTTGATTAAAAGAATCATTAACTACACAAGGAAATGATTCTTTTAATCATCTAAGGTTACATGTGACGATTGAAAAATAATAAAAATAAACACATGAAAAAACACACTGATTTTTTAGGCCGAGGCTGGAGTTTTCCTCCAGAGTTTACTAAAACACAAGGCGAAGTACACATGACTACTGATGTAGAAGACATTAACAATAGTTTAATGATTTTATTATCTACTCGTTTAGGAGAACGCGTTTTGCTCCCTGAGTATGGTTGTAATCTAGAAGACATGCTTTTTAAGCCGCTAGATTTAACACTAGTAACACAAGTAAAAGACATCGTAAAAAAAGCAATCCTATATCATGAACCAAGAATTAATATTCTGGCAATTGATATAGATCAAACAGAAGAGTTAGAAGGAGAAATTCTGATAGCGATTAATTACGAAATCAGAAATACGAACACAAGGAGCAATATGGTTTTTCCTTTTTATAAAGGAGAAGCATCAACAATCTAAAAAACATGGAAAAGAACATAGATACATTTTTGCATTACGGTAAAGGTAAAGCACAGTCACAACGCTTTTTAGAGGAATTAAACCCAGAGAGTTTTGAACTTCATGATTTTACAGTAACTGATTGGTTATTGTTTGCTTATAATTTTGCGCAACATATTAATTATTTTGATAAAGATAATAATACTGCTGCAGATGGAAATTGGAGAACATTTATTGATTCTTTTGGAATAAAAGAATTAGTAGACGGATTAGGATTAGAGAATCCTGAAAAGTTACCTAGAAGAGAGAGCATAGGATATAAAAAATTAGAAAAAAGCATCTCAGATAAGTTAACTCTTCATGAGAAAAATCAAGATATAACACCACATTTAGGCTTATTTGTGAGTTTTATAAAATTGTTAGATTTTTCAAAATCAAAGTTTAATAACTTAACAAAAAGACATCTTGATTTTTATTACGAAGAAATTTTACAAATAGAAAAAAGAGAAGCGACACCAGATAAGGCTTATGTGATTTTTGAATTGGCTAAAAAAGCAATTCAAGAAAGAATACCTGAAGGAACTTTACTTGATGCAGGGAAAGATGTAAATGGCAAGAAATTAACATATAAAACAGATCAAGAGTTAATAGCTAGCCAGGCTAAAGTTGTTGCTTTAAAAAGTTTTTATAATGATGCCGATAAGCAAGAGTTAAAAATAGCTCATAAGGCAAATTCATTAGATGGTATAGAAGAAGAATTGCCAAAAGAAAGCAATTATTGGTGGCCATTTGGATATAACTCTGAAGAGAAAAATTTCAAGGAGCTACCTGAGGCTAATTTAGGGTTTTCAGTTGCGTCATCATTATTCAAGTTAGAAGAAGGAGTTAGAACGATAACATTAACTATTGATTATCAGGAGTATTCAAAGGGGAAATTAGAAGGGATTTCTGAAAAAGAAATTAAAGAGAATTTAGAAATACATTGTAGTGGTAAAAAAGAGTGGTTGTCTGGAGCTATCTGGAAAAGTATCGCTAATACAGATAATGCATTAAAGTTAACTTTTGAGTTGGCTAAAGATTTCCCAGCAGTAGTAGGATATAATTCAAAAACATTATTAGAAAAATTCAGTACTGATTTTCCTGTAATTCGATTTCTAATAAATGGAGCTAAACGTTATGAGCTGTATCAGGCTTTATCAGAAAAAGCAATACGAAACATCACTATTGATGTTAATGTTACAGGAATTAAAACGGCAATACTAGAGAATGACAATAGTACTATAAAATCAGATAAGCCTTTTTACCCTTTTACAGCACAACCTTTAAAGGGGTCAAATTTTAATATCAAGCATCCAGAAGTTTTTTCTAAAAACTGGAAGAATATTGGAGTAACTATTAATTGGAAGAATGCGCCTGACTCTATAAAAGAGCTATATAAAGGATACACATTTAACCCAAATCAAGAAATAACAAAAGCGGGTTATGATACTAGTTCAGTATCTGTAGTAACGAGTGATGCGTATTTTAAAGCTAAAACATATTTATTTGATAAAGAAGAATGGAAATTAAAAGATGCTAATGTTGTTTTGTTTCATAAAACGGCAGAAGGGTATAAAACGTCCTTTACTGTAACTAATACGGGCAGTACTCCAGATAGTGCTGAGGCAATTCGTTTATCATTAAATCAGACTGCTTTACAAGATGCATATCCTAAGTTGTATACATTGTCTTTAATCAGTAGTGTAGCAGGGAAGATAATACCTAATGAGCCATATAAGTTTTTGGCAGAAGATATAGAAATAAGTTATTCAGCAACAGATAGTGCTTATTCGGTTGCATCGAATAATTCTGTGGAAAAGAATAAAGGAGTGCAATTGTTTCATGAAGATGTTTTCGGACAATATGAAAAAGAAATCACGTCAAATGATTTGATACCAGCGTATACTTCTGGAGGAGAATTGTACATAGGATTAAATGCTACCCAAGGACAACAAGTTTCTTTGTTGGTTCAAATATTAGAAGGTAGCGAAAACCCGTTGTCTGAAACGTTTTTAGAAGATGAAAAAGTTAGTTGGGAAATACTATCTAATAATGTTTGGCAAGATTTATCAGATGATATTTTATTAGATGAAACCAATAACTTTTTACAATCAGGAATTGTAAAATTTAATATTCCAAAAACGATTCGTACTGCAAATACTCGTTTGCCTGAAAAGTTAATTTGGGTAAAAGCTAAAATGCAGAAAAATTATGATGCAGTTTGTAAAGTTCAAGGAGTTTTTGCACAAGCGTTACTGGCTACGTTTACAGATAAAAAAAATGATTTAACGCATCTAAATGATGGATTGCCAGCAGGAACCATAGGAAAGTTGATTACTAGAATTCCACAGGTAAAAACTGTAGATCAAAAGTATAATTCTTTTGGAGGGGTTTATAAAGAAACAGACATAGAGTATTACAGAAGAATAAGTGAGCGATTAAGACATAAAAATAGAGCCATTACGCAATGGGATTATGAGCAACTTATTTTACAAGAGTTCCCAGAAGTATTTAAAGTAAAATGTTTAAAACACACCTCTGAAAATTCATACATGGCTCCAGGTAATGTAACACTTGTAGTGGTTCCTAGTACAAAGAATAAGAATGCTTTTGATGTATATCAACCAAGAGTGAGCAGCGCAAAGCTTAGTGAAATAAAGGGATATGTAAATGGTTTAAATACAATGCATGTAAATGCACTAGTAATGAATCCTAATTATCAAGAATTAAGAGTAGTTACTACAGTACAACTTTTTAAGGGCTATGATGAGAATTTTTATAAGCAACAATTAGATATAGATATTCAAAAATACATAGCGCCATGGGCTTTTGATACGGTTATTGAAATGAGTTCTGATATTAACATTAATAAAAATTTATTAGTGAATTACATTGAGCAGTTACCCTATATAGATTACATAGATGATTTAAAGATTTTTAAAGATGAGCAATTACAAGGGAACGCAGTAATTAAAGCAGAACCTAAAGCTATTTTGGTGTCAGCAAAAAAACATGAAGTTACTATTGCGACTCACACATGTAGTAAGGAACCATTACAAGAAGCAGGAGCAATAAAAGATGCTACTAAAACTGTTTTGGAATCATCAAAAAAGTAAGCAGTATAATAATAAGTAATTATAAAAAAGAGCATTAAAACCATAAAGATATGTTAGAAAATCAGCACATCAAGATTCCTAAAAAAATAGAGACTGAAGATAATTTAGATTTTCATTTCTTAAGAAAAACAGGGATTAAATATATAGAAGGGCTAGGGAGTAAACTTTGGACAGATTATAATTCTCATGATCCAGGAATCACAACGTTAGAGGTGTTAAGTTACGCCATTACAGATTTAGGGATGAGAATGAACCTTAATATGGAAGACATATTAGCTTCTGACGATAAAAATAAAGAGTTGCATAAGCAATTTATCAAAGCATCAGAAATATTACCTTCTAAGCCAGTAAATCAGTTAGATTATAGAAAGTTATTTATTGATATAACACTATATAAAGATGACGAAACTAAAAAAGTAAGGCCTATTGAAAACTGTTGGCTGTCATTTTTTAATGAAACTGTTCACGTAAACTGTAAAACAGGAAACATGTCTTTTGATAAATCAATGCTAGGGAAAGAAAATCTAGCAGATTTTGAAGTAAAAGGCTTGTATAAAGTTATTGTAGACTTTAAAAAAGGGCTAACAGAATTAGCGAAGAAAGATGCTAAAGTTGAAATATTAAAACGTTTTAATAGCAATAGAAATCTTTGTGAAGATTTAATAGAAATAAAAGAGGTTGAAACTCAAAAAATAGCTGTTTGTACGAGTATTGAGGTAGAAAGAAAAGAAGATGAAGAGTTAGTTCATGCTAAGGTGATAAGAAGTATTAATGAGTATTTATCTCCAAAAGTTCATTCTTATTATTTAGATCAATTATTAGAAGAAAAAATTAGTACAGATAAAATTTTTGAAGGACCAGTTTTAGATAATGGATTCATTAAAGATGAGGAATTAAAGAGTAGCCAATTGCGAGCAGAAGTACGTGTTTCTGATTTGATAAAAGAAATAATGGCTGTTGAAGGAGTAAAGCAAATTAAAGAAATTTCAATAGCAAATTGTAACGTTAGTACTATTAATGGCAATAATGATGAATGGTTACTGTGCATAGAACCAGGTAAAAAACCAGAACTATGCGATTTAAGTACATTCAATTATACCAAAGGCACTTTGCCGTTAAATATAAATACTAAAAAAGTAGCTGGCTATTTAAAAACCTTAGAAGAGGAAGAAGCACTAGAAAAAGAAAGAGGAGAAGTAAAAGAGTTAAGCTTGCCAAAAGGAACTTATACTGATTTAGCAAGCTATGCTACTATTTTAAATGATTTTCCAGATACATATGGAGTAGGAGAGAATGGAATTATTTCTAATCCAACTCCAGAAAGACAGGCTTTAGCAAAACAATTAAAAGGGTACTTGTTGTTTTTTGATAAAATGTTGGCTAGTTATTTTAAGCATTTAGATAAAGTAAAGGATGTATTAAGTGTTAACGGAACATTAACTAGAACGTATTTTACGCAAGCGTTAAAAGGAATTAACGAGTTTGATGAATTGGTAAATAATTATGAAAAAGCTGATGATGATAAGTTAACCGATGCACTTTATAAAGAAATAGATAATAATGTAGAAAGAAGAAATGAAGTTTTAGATCATTTAATAGCTCGTTTTTCAGAACAGTTTAATGAATATACGTTTTTAATGAAAACACTTTATGGTGATGCAGCTGATGAAGTTGTTTTGAATAATAAAGAAGCGTTTTTAAAAGATTATAAAACAACAAGTACTGAACGTGGTTTAGGATATAATTTTACAGCAACAGATGAAAACCTTTGGGATACTACAAATATTTCGGGCGCACAGAAAAGAATTGCACGTTTATTAGGGATTAAAAATTCAGATAGAAGAAACCTGTCTTGTTCATCTGTACATATTAAAGCCATAACAGTAGCAGATAAAACAGAGTATGAATGGGAGGTTAAAGATGTGAGTGGAAATGTTCTTTTCTCATCTATAAAAACACATAAACAGGCCTATTTTGCTTCTAAAGAATTGTATGAAACTGTTTATCAATCGGTACAGATTGATGAAGAAGCTGTAGATAGAATATTTGCAAAGCCAATTATAAATGGTGGTTTTATAGGGAATATAAAATTTAATAAACCAAGCGCTAATAAATATTATTTAGAGGTGGTTAGCGATACTCCTGAACGAACAGTAATTGCTAAGCAAGAAGAGAAAGTTTATACTTCTAAAGCAGATTTAAAGAAAGCGGTTTTAGATATTATAAAATACTTTAAGCATGATTTTACTGAAGAAGGAATGTTTTTAGTAGAGCATTTATTACTAAAACCTACAATGGATAAAGATAAATTCTTGGGAATAGGATCTATGATTGTAGAGGATACTTTTAAAGTGTTTAGTAATGAACAGGTCGATCCAAATACATACATGACCTCTTGTGAAGAGGAGTGTGAAACAAATGTATTTGATCCATATTCTTACAGAGTAACTATTGTGTTACCTGGTTATACCTATCGTTTTTCAAACCCAGATTTTAGAAAATATGCAGAAACGGTAATCCGTGAAGAATTACCTGCACATGTACTTGCTAAAATTTGTTGGGTAGGAGATAGAAATTGCGATTTAGAAGCGACATCAAATGATTTAACAGCTTTTGAAAAAACATATAAAAAGTTTCTAATAGATAAGTCAAGACGTAATGTGGAGAGTTTGCCAAAGAGCACAAAAGATCTTATTACAGCCATGACCAACTTAAATAATATTTACAGACCAGGAAGGCTTTTAGATTGCGCTAGCGATAGCAGCACTGATTATCAAGAGACATTCATATTAGGAAAAGCACACCTTTAAAAAGCATTAAAAATGAACACAAAATTAGCGAACATAACAGCGCAATACAGAAAATTTAACGATAACCAAGCGTTAACAGAAAACCAGTTAAACGAACTGATTGATTATTTTGAAGATCAAGACCGTTTGTCAAGAACCAGACTTAGCGGTACAGGAATTGTTTGTGGTTTTAATATTAAACAGGCTATAAAAACTAAAGAGATTACAATATCTCAAGGAGCTGGAGTCACTACAGATGGTGATTTAATAACTTTGCAGAAAAAGATAGCAGGAAATAAAGAATATGCTATTGAGTTAGAAAATAAAACATACACGCATTTTAGAATATATAAAGACCCATCTTTTTATCCAAATTTTAAAAACGGAAGTACTAGAGGTGGAGTTATGGATGCAGTAGAGCAAATTTCACTTTACGAACTTAGAAATGAGAAGGACATTCTTGAGTCAGAAAAAGCATCTTTTACACCTATAATAAAAAGTGAATTCGCTGCAAGACAAATGACGGTTTTACTTTACTTAGAAGGAGTTGTAAACGCCGAATCTGGTTGTGAAGGGATCGATTGTAATAATCAAGGAAAAGAGCAGGTAGGAACTCTTAGGGTTTTATTAACCAATCCAAGATATGTTGATTTAATCATTAACGGAACAACTCAAGATGATATTTATAACAAGCACAATAGCATTGAAAATTTATATAAGAACTTACCTAATATACAAGTAAGTAGAGCTATTTTAAAACCAGAAATCACTACAGAAGTAACATTAATTAATCAATTTAATACAGCCATAGAAAATGATGGTATTATTGGTAAGTTAAGTAATGGATTCATGCTTATAGCGAAGGAGTTTAATATTGAATTGAGCTTAGCAGGGGAAACATTATTGAATAAGTTAACAAATATGTTAAGGGTTACGGGAACTAAAGATTTTCAATACCGTTATGATTTGTTAAAAGATTTAGTAGCTACCTATAATGAAATTAAAGCATTGTTATTAAGCTTAAAAGCTGAATGTTGTCCGGATATAAAGTCGTTTTCTAAACATTTAATGTTGGGGACATTAGACCCAATTAAAGGTGTAGGAATTGATACTCATCGTCATAGTTTTTATAAATCACCAATTATAACACAAGATGATGAAAACTATGCACGAGTTATGTTTTTAGCGAATCGTTTTGCGCAACAAGCTTATGATTTTCAATCAACTAAAGGAGCTATAAAAATCACACCTTCTCAATATAATACAGACTTAGGTGAAAAAGCAATTCCTTTTTATTATGATGTCAATACGAGTTTATTAAAGAACTGGAATTTTGATAAAACTCAAAAAGAGAAAGAAGCGTATAACTTAAGTTATCATACCAATAGTTTAGCACCTGAAGCATTCATTCAAAAACCATTAGAGTACAATATAGATGATAATGATTTTTATAGAATTGAAGGACATTTAGGCTTGCCATATGAAATGGCATATAAAAATATTGAAGCCTTAAAGAATACGTATGGGTTGTCATTTAGTATAAGGACAGTTTTTTTGAAAGAAAGCGCTAAGTTAAGTAATGGAGTTTCTCCAAAACCAGTAACAGTTGAAGGCTTAAGAAAAGAATTGTTAGCAATAACGAATGGTATTACCAATAAAGAAGATATAAATACAGTATATAGAACCATTTCTTCTTTAGATAGGAAGTTAGAATCATTTTCTAAGTATCCAGGTTGGGAGCCTAAAGATCCAATTGGTCCTATTGATTTTGATCCAAAAGACCCAAGAGACCCGAAAGATGATACAGGGAATGGGTCTGACTCTAGTTCAGGAAGTACAACGGTAACTCCAAAAGAAGATAAAATAGAAAGTGTTTTATTAAAAGATTTTTTGGAATTACACTCGGGTATGGAACATTATGCTGGAGTACAACCAGGAGGAACCTTTATTTTGATATACGAATCTGAAGAAAATGATCAGGTGCTTGCAGATTTTGCATTGCCATATGTATGTTGTGCTAAAGAAGAACCAGTATTATTATCCTTACCATCAAATAAGTTGTGTAATAATGATGCTCCTGTGGTAATGGCTATAGCACCTTTAGATGGGGAAGTAAAAGCGTTAGTAGGTGGTAAAGAAATACCAGCAATTGTTAAGCAAGGGGGACAAAGTTTATTTGATCCAAGTAAAGTTGTTTTTGCTGCAAATACTAGAAATTCGACAGTGAACTTTACGGTAAATGAGAAACCTGTAGATACAATAATAACAGTATATAAGAAAACGGAGGTTAATGTAACAGTTTCTAAAGTAGTATATACAGAGGGAACTGCAACAGTAGATTTTAAAGTAGATGCTTTAAATGGAGGAGCATTAAGCGATATAGAAACGTTCCATTGGAAGTTTGGAAACGGTAAAGAGATTCAAAAAGCACCTAACCTTACAACAGGTATTTATACGTATTCATATATACTTGCAGCAGGTCAAGAAGAAATTTTTAAACCAGTATTAATTGTTACTAATAAAAAGGAAAAAGGAGGTTGTAGTTCAGAAATAATAATTGAGCCTGTATCTTTAAAATTAATAATTAATAAGGATACAAAAATAAATATCTTTTTTGATGCGTCTGGGTCTATGAGCACTACAGAAGCTCCATTGAAAGATATGAGAGATACTTTACTGAAAAGAGAATTACTACCTCTATATGGTGGCGATGAGGTTGCTTATAATAAGAATGTGAAAGTGTCTAGGTTCACTGATGAAAGAACGTTTAAAGCGTTAAATATGGATGGAGTTACGCCATCAGGAAATGTAATTAATATGGTGTTCCAAGATGAAGCAAATTCTATTTATCATTCTTCTTCTTCAATAACAAATAGGACAGCGACTTTCGTAACAGATATGGCAGCATTTAGAAGTAGAATTGCTAATAATTTCGGAACAGGAAACCCTAATTATTATAGAGGTATTGTTTTTCAAGTAAAAGCTAATGGGAATAACTTAACATTCCATAACTTAATGAAAGCAGTACAAGGGGGAACAGGATCATATACTGGAGTATATAATTTAAATACAGCTCCGTATAACGAGAAAACGGAATTTGTATATGCGGTAACTGACGGAGGAACTGCGAATTATTACATGGGATTAGTAAAACAAGCCTTAATAGGGTTAGGTTATTCACTTTAATTAATTACTCCCGAAGCATTCTTTATGCTTCGGGAGATAATGTATTATTAATTCATAAAAACGACAATTAAAATGAGTAATCAATTAGATAAAATAACAAAACAATACCGTAAATTCTCGAAAGGGCAGTTTATAGAGCACGACCAGTTTAATGAGTTTTTAACCCATTTTGAAGATCAAGAGCGCTTATCAAGAACCTTATTAAGCGGAGTAGGAATTGTATGTGGGTTTGCTTACAAACCTATTTATAATAGAGGTGCTTTAAAAGCAATAAACATAACTCAAGGAGCGGGTGTTACTACAGATGGTGATGTGTTGCATTTAAGCAATATTTCTAAAATAAGTAAAAAACTAGGGCTAGGAGATTTACAAACCATAGATATTACTAACAAAGAATACACTTCCTTTAAAGCATATGATAACTATAAAGTTACTTATGATGCTTTTCATAAAGAGGTAGGTGGTAAAGATCAACAAATAGAATTATGGGAATTAGCAACTACAAAAGAAACAACTGCTAAGCACCAACCAATAACGGAACTAAAAAACATTGAAGATAAATTTTTAGTGCTGTATTTAGAGTGTTATGAGAAAGAGGTAAAACCTTGTAGAGGAGTAGATTGTGATAATCATGGCACACAGCAAATAGCAAATATTAAAATGCTATTAACTACTAAAGAAGGGGTTGAATATATCATTGAAAAGGATACTGTTTATAAAAAGGAAGATGTACAAAAATTATATACTGGCCTTTCAGACATCAAACTAAAAAGAATAGTATTAGAAGATATAGATACTGCTTCAAACGCCATAAAAAAGAAGTATACAGCTATTATTGAAGACGTAACTTTATTACAGGAGATAGAAAAAGAGTTTGGTAAAATAGCAGCTCATTTTGGAGTTCCAAACGAGTTTAATAAAACTACTGTTTTAAGTAAAGTAACCGCAGGAATAACGACGTATGGTTTTCAGTATGGTTATGGTTTTATAAAAGATTTAATAGCTACATATACAGAAATAAAAGAGCTATTACCTGCTTTATCAGTGTCTTGTATGCCAGATGTGCCGGCATTTCCAAAACACCTAATGCTAGGGAAGGTATTGATAGAAAAAGGAGAGAAATTTAGACATCAATTTTATAAATCCCCTATTTTAGATGATGATAAAGTAGAAGAACGAGTAGCGCTATTAATAAACAGGTTTAACGCACAAATAACTGAAAGTAAGTCAGAGTTGATTGTAAAAACAACGGCTCAAATTAAAATAACACCATCGCAGCAATACCAAGTGTTAGGAAGTAAAGCGGTGCCTTTTTATTATGATACTTTTGAGGTGGTAGATAATGTTGAACAGTATAATACTCTTGTGAAAAACTGGGTTTCTGGAAAAGAAAACAAGGATCATACATTAGGCTATGAAATTAACTCTGACGTACCAGTTAATTTACAGCAAAAATCATTTTTTAGAATTGAAGGACACCAAGGAAAAAATTACGCCACAGCATTTGAGGGGTTAAAAACACAAAAAGAAGCGCAGCAATTACCTTTTGATGTAATGCTAGTATCTTTAGAAGAGTTAAAAAACAATAAAGATATATTTAAGGCTTCTTTTAAGGATTATATTAAAAAGCACCCTGGTGTAGCGCATAAAGCAGGTGTACAACCTGGAGGAACTTTTGTAATGGTATATGAATCTGAGACAAACAATGCGGTTATTGCAGATTTTTCTTTACCGTATTTCTGTTGTGGAAAACTAGAAAAAACAACGATGAGTTTACCAACAAATACTATTTGTGAAAACGATGCTCCTTTTGCAATTACTTTAGAACCACTTAGTGGTACTGTAAAAGCATATGTATTGGTAAAAGAAACCAAAACTGAGCTAACTGAGGTCATAAGTTTATTAGGTGGTCAAACAATGTTTAATCCAGCTGGAGTACCAAGTAATATGCATGGACAGACAATTACGTTTACGGTAAACGATCAGCCATCTGAAGTAGAACTTATTGTATATCCACAAACAAAGTTAAATGCTAGTATTTTAGATATAGAGTATGATGAGTTTAATGACTTTGCAACGGTACAGTTTAAATTAGAAGCACTTAGTACAAGTAATTTAGCAGATATAGCTTCTTATCAATGGAGTTTTGGAGATGGTTCTACAGAATATACTCAAGCTCCAGATCAAAATGCAATTATTGTATTACATACATATGATTTAAGGAAAGTTAAAAAAGAATCTTATGCCCCTAAATTAGTAATTACTAATAAAAATGGGTGTAGTACAGAAGTTCTTGTTCCAAAGGTTGTTATAGAAGATAGTATTCGTACTTATCCTTGTGATATAGGAAAAGGATTTAGGCATAGTGGTAAAGAAGTTTACTCATTCTTTGTAGATTATAAAGATGCGGTAGGAAGAGCTGGTATTACTTATAATTGTGATATAAATACCGTAGATACTATAAGTATTGAATGGAATGGAAATACAGTTGTAAAAGTAATAGGTACTGAAACTGGAGGAGAAATGTTTTTTAATAAAAGCATTGCAGCTCCAAACTTAGCAAAAGTAACGATTACTCCTAAAGTTAGGGCAACAGCAGTATGTTACATGAATTTTATATGTGCAGTTAGTAAACAAAGTTATCCAGTGCAAATTGTAAAGGGTAAATGTGGAGAAGCTATTTTAGAGTCGACATGGAAAAATGTATATATGAGTCATAATACAGCTCCTAAAAATGGCGATATTGTATATCAAGACAGGTTACTATTAATACCGTACGAGAGCTCGATTAAGGCGCAGGCGTATAGAATGCGACCACTTAATGGTGCCGTTTATAATCCAAGTTTTTACATGAGTACTGCTAGTAGTAACAAAGGAACTATTACTATAGTTGAAGATTGTTCTGTAGCTAGGACGTTAAAAATTACAGATATACAATCAAGCCTTAAACCTTACTGTGATATAATTGGTGGTAAAAAGCAATTTAAAATTACAGGAGGTACTGCAAAACAAGTAGTAAAATACCAAGTAGTATTGTCTGATGTAAATGCGACTAAAGATGGTGGAACCGTAAGAATAAGTAAAAATGATTTATTGTTATTAAGTGAACCACTGGCTAGAGGTGAAATTAATGTTACGAAAACAGCAGAAATCACTTTAGATGATTTTGGTAATGCAACTGTTTCGTTAGATGTATGTGCTAATTTAAATTTGAGAAGAACAGCTGTCAATAAAGTAAAAGCTGTGTTCACCTTGTTTGAAAGTAATAATACAACATTATCAAATCAAATAGTAGAAGTTGAAGCACAAAGCATTAATATAAGTACAGTGCCGAAGTAATATTTAAAAGCTAACTTTTAAAGTTGATTTTTAATCAAAACCACTCCTGATTTTTCAGGAGTGGTTTTTGTGTTTTAAGAAGTTTGAAAACCCACTGAAACTACTGATTTACAGCTCCTAAATAATTTATTTTTCATAGAGTTAGTCGCACCTTTGTAAACTAGTTTTTTCAGAAATAAGGACTATTTTTTTATGTCCAATTCACTTCAGAAAAACAATTTTAATCTCGTAAAAACAAGCGCCTATGTATGCCTTAAAACCTATAGAATCCAAGCCAGTACAACAGCAAAGGGTTCAACAACCAAAACCAAAAGAACAACCAGTACCAGTAGTAGAAAAAGCAGCGCCAGAAGTGGAGCAGGAGCTGGACACACAAACTACAGAAGCAACACCAGTTACTGATGGTTTACTTACAAGCGGAGCAGCCAATACAGAAGCGGCTGCAGCAAAGATAAATCCTGGTTCAGCAGGAGCAGCTTTTAAAGCGCAATTAGCGAATGACCCGTTTAAACAATTAATTGTAAACCATCCGTTTAAGCAGTTAGTTAATGGTGCTAAGTTTCCTGTAAAAACCCTACCTGTAGCAATACAAGAAAAACAAGCAGGAGCTAAGGATGTAACGGCAACACCGGCAGCAGCAAAAGAAGCAGCAAGCACTCCAAAAAGCGCTCAAGAAGATCCTAATTTTATAGCACTAACGGATCAAGTTTCGGCTACTGCTCAAGGGCAACAACAGCATGCAAGTGCAATAAGTGAAGCAACAGCCGCACAAGCCGCCGCTCCAGTACCTACTAACGAGCGTGTAAGTAGAGCACAAGCAAACCAAGTTGAGGTGATGGATGCTGCAGAAGTACAGGATATAAGTGCAGCAGCTATTAAAGCTCAATTATCGGCGCGCATTGCGCAAATGGAAATGCCTGAAAACCCTGAGCAAGCAGAAGATTTTGAAGCCAATAGCAATATTAACGAAATTAACAAAGAAGCAGTAGGCGATGTGTCTGCGGCTAAAAACAATTCAGCAGGACAAATAGCCCAAGCCAATATAGCAAAACCAGATACTTCTAAAGTAGGGGTAAGCAAAGCAACACCTATGCCAGTTGCTATGCCTGGGAAAACTCCTGGGGCGCCTAAAACAGCAGATGCTATGCCACCTAAAAGGAACGGATCCGCTGTAGAGCAAGTAGTTACTACAGAAACCAATACCATAGATACTAAAATGGACGAAAGTGGTGTTAGCGATCATTTTTTAGCCACTTCTAATGAGCCTACTTATGTAGCCGCTTTAGGGGAGAAAAATGCCGCTAAAACAGGGAGCCAAGAAGCTACTCAGAATTTTAGAAACCAAGAAAGTCAAGCGCAAAGTCAAGCGCAACAAAAAGCACAACAACAAGCTGAAGGTGGAGTAGGAGCGATGAATCAGGCGAGAGGAACTGCTATGAATGCTGTAGCTGGAAAACAACAAGACAGTGCAAGCAGCCATTCTACTGCGCGTGAAACCATTGCGAACAAAATTGAAAGCAAGTTTACTGATGCACAAACCAAAGTAAATAATATACTTGACGCTTTAGATGAAAGTGTAGCGAATAAATTCGAAACTGCCACTGCTAGAGCAAAACAAAAGTTTGAGGACTATGTAGAGGATAAAATGGATCGTTATAAGGACGAGCGTTATTCAGGTTTAAGTGGTGCTGCGCTTTGGATTAAAGATAAGTTTATGGACTTGCCAGAAGCCGTAAACCAATTTTTTGTGGATGGCCGTGCCGTGTACCTAAAAGAAATGGATTCGGAATTAACGACCATAGCACAATTTGTAGCAGATGAGCTTAAAAGAGCAAAAGCTGAAATTGCTAAAGGTAAAGCTGAGGTTCAAAAGTACTTGAAAGAATTAAGTCCAGAAGAACGAAAACTAGCCAAAGAAGCAACTGCAGCGATACAAGAAAAGTTTGCAGGATTAGAAGACGATATTAATGCTAAAAAAGACGCATTAGTAGATTCCTTAGCTGATCAATATGCAGAAAGTTTAGCTACGGTAGATGAACGCATTGAAGAAATGAAAGCAGCAACCAAAGGATTGGTAAGTAGAGCGATGGATGCGGTAAACGGAATTATTGAATTTGTAATGCAAATGAAAGCCTTGTTTGACACCTTGTTAGCTAACCTTGCTGATGCTGGAGATGCTATTATGGACGACCCAATACAATTCTTTAGCAACCTAGCTTCTGGTGTAGGGCAAGGAATTAGTAATTTTATGACCAATATTACCAAGCATTTACAAACAGGATTACTCGGTTGGCTTACTGGTGCTATGGGCTCCATGAGTATTACCATGCCCGAAAACCTGTTTTCCTTTAAAGGTGCCTTTTCTCTGGCCACTCAAGTACTAGGATTTGGATGGGACAGCATTCGTACCATAGGTACTAGAATTATAGGAGAGCCGGTAATGGCCGCCTTAGAAACCGGTTTTGAAATGGTAAATATTTTAAAAACCGAAGGAATTAGCGGACTGTGGGAACACATAAAAGAACAATTAGGAAATTTAAAAGAACAAGTAATTGGTGGTATTCAGGAAATGTTAACCACTACCGTTATTAATGCCGGTTTAAAATGGCTATTAAGCTTAATGAATCCAGCTGCAGCACTAGTAAAAGCGGTGATGGCTATTATAGATGTAGTGAAGTTTTTTGTAGAGCGTGCTGCACAAAT
>JABSPO010000189.1 GCA_013214625.1 Flavobacteriaceae bacterium | reverse complement strand
TTAAACGAATACATAATTTAATATAATAAAGATGAGTAAAATAATTGGAATCGATTTAGGTACAACAAACTCTTGTGTTTCTGTAATGGAAGGTAATGAGCCAGTAGTAATACCTAATGCAGAAGGGAAAAGAACAACTCCTTCTGTAATTGCATTTGTAGAAGGTGGAGAGATTAAAGTTGGAGATCCTGCGAAAAGACAAGCGGTAACAAACCCAACAAAAACTGTTGCATCTATCAAACGTTTTATGGGAAATAAATTCTCTGAATGTGCTACAGAAATCAGTAGAACTGCTTATAAAGTAGTAAGAGGAGATAATGATACACCTCGTGTTGATATAGACGGACGTTTATATTCTCCACAAGAATTATCAGCTATGACACTTCAGAAAATGAAGAAAACTGCTGAAGATTATTTAGGGTATGAAGTAACAAGAGCTGTAATTACAGTTCCTGCATACTTTAATGATGCACAACGTCAAGCGACTAAAGAAGCTGGTGAAATTGCTGGTTTAAAAGTAGAACGTATTATCAATGAGCCAACTGCAGCTGCATTAGCTTATGGTTTGGATAAAACTGATGAAGACAAGAAAATTGTTGTTTATGATTTAGGAGGAGGAACATTTGATGTGTCTATCTTAGAATTAGGTGATGGTGTTTTTGAGGTATTAGCTACAAATGGAGATACTCACTTAGGTGGTGATGACTTTGATCAAGTTTTAATTGACTGGTTGGCTGATGAGTTTAAAGCTGAAAACGGAGACATGGATTTAAAGAAAGATCCAATGGCTTTACAACGTTTAAAAGAAGCTGCTGAAAAAGCGAAGATTGAATTATCTGCATCTACTCAAACAGAAATCAACTTACCATATATTACTGCTGATGCTTCAGGGCCTAAGCATTTAGTGAAAACATTAACGAGAGCTAAATTTGAGCAGTTATCTGACGAATTAGTAAAACGTTCAATGTTACCATGTAAAAAAGCATTAAAAGATGCTGGAATTTCTTTATCAGAAATTGATGAGGTTATTTTAGTTGGTGGTTCTACACGTATGCCAAAAATACAAGAAGAAGTAGAAAAGTTCTTCGGAAAGAAGCCTTCTAAAGGAGTTAATCCAGATGAGGTTGTTGCAATTGGAGCAGCTATACAAGGTGGTGTATTAACAGGAGATGTTAAAGATGTATTGTTATTGGATGTTACTCCTTTAACATTAGGTATTGAAACAATGGGTGGTGTAATGACTGCTTTAATTGAGTCTAACACAACTATCCCTACTAAGAAATCACAAGTATTCTCTACAGCAGCTGACAACCAGCCATCAGTAGAAATTCATGTAATTCAAGGTGAACGTCCAATGGCTGTTAATAACAAAACTATCGGTCGTTTCCATTTAGATGGTTTACCACCAGCGCAAAGAGGAATTCCTCAAATTGAAGTGACTTTTGATATTGATGCAAACGGAATCATTAAAGTTTCTGCGTCGGATAAAGCTACTGGAAAATCACAAGATATTCGTATTGAAGCATCTTCAGGATTGACAGAAGAGGAAATCAAAAAAATGAAGCAAGAAGCTGAAGAAAATGCTGAAGCGGATAAAGCTAAAAAAGAAGAAGTAGAAAAGTTAAATGAAGCTGACGCAATGATTTTCCAAACGGAAAAGCAATTAGCTGAATTTGGTGATAAATTATCTGATGATAAAAAAGCGCCAATTGAAGCTGCTTTAACGGAATTAAAAGCTGCATTCGAAACTAAAGATATTGCAACGATTACTCCAGTGTTAGATAAAATTAACGAAGCGTGGAAAGTAGCATCTGAGGAAATGTATAAAGCACAAAATGGTGGGAAACAACCTGGAGCTGCTGCTGCAGAACCTGCAACTGAAACAGAAGATGTACAAGACGTAGACTTCGAAGAGGTGAAATAATAATTTATTTCATGTCAATACAGAAAAGGCGACCAATTGGTCGCCTTTTTTTTGAATACTATTTTCAGTAAAAGACACTGGTGTCTTAAAAACGAGTCAAAGGTTTTTGATAGTTTCGTCTTACATAATCGAGGGTGTGTTTTAGTAGTTCGCCCATGTTTTTACTACGTTTAAAATTTACATCAGAAGTAAGTTCATAGGTTTGTTCTTTTAATAAAGCTATATTTTTTTCAGTAGAAATGGTGTCATTTTTCATACAATGAATCAACTCTTCAATTCTAACCTCAAAACTCAAAAATCGTTTTGCTACCATAGAACGCTCTTCAATTTTATATTGATTTATTGAAGATTCTTGTAACTTTTCTTGAACCAATTTTACCATCTCATAATTTTCTTTAAAAAATTGTGGTCTATACACTTTTAATTTTCCTTCATAACATTGTTGGTCAAAATCAATAGCTCGTATATTATAAATTACTTGATCAAAGTCATGTATAGGTATGATTACGTAGTTATAGGAACGCATGTCACCTAAATAACGCACCATAGCACGTTCGTTAAATTTAACGAATTCTTTGGCGATTTGTGCTTTTTCTGATTCGGAACATTTTGGAAGCATGTTCTTGATAAAAACATCTCCGGCAATACCAGCAATATGTTCTTCTATTAAAGTGTTTTGATATACTAAAAAGTTGAGATTATATGGAGAAAGCATATGTTCAAGCTCAAGTCCGTAAACCCGAGAAGCATCATTTTTTTTGACGTAGAAATAGATGAAGTTATCATTTAAAATATTTCTAACCTTTACTCTAAATGGTTTAGAGTTTCCAAAGGTACAGTAGTCTACCGCATCAATATTGAGGTATTTTATAATGTCCTCATTACCATCCGAATATAAAATCGTATATACTTTCTTTAGGCTTAAGTCAATTTCTGCTCTTTCTGAATCGGTATAATATACACGTACCCATAAAGTGTCTTCATCGTTTTTATCATACACTACTACTGAGCCTGCGAAACGTAATAAATCATCATAGAATATTGGTATTTCACTAACTCTTTTATAATCTACAAGGTAATCGTTTAGTAGTTCTGAAATAGGAAAAGCAGGTTTCTTTTTTGACATTAACTTTTCTTCCATGTGGTCCTTTTTTTCAAAGCTACACAATTTTAACTCTAATCCCACCAGTGGGTTTAATTTACAGTTCCGATAGCTATCAAGATGCTTCTAATGAAAAATAATATTGTTAAATTAAGATCTTGTGTACTTCTACTGAGGATATTGATTAATTTGTTATTTTAGACAAACTAATCTAATAACTAGAAATATCACATATATAGATGAAAAACATATTCGAAAAAACCAACGCTCAGGAAGTAATCGGTCGCATTGAAAAACTGGATCCAGATACAAAAGGAGAGTGGGGTATAATGGATGTGGATCAGATGTTAGCACATTGTAATGTAACTTATGAGATGGTATTTGATGATAAACACAAACGACCAAAAAGCTTTGTACGGGTTATATTGAAATTACTAGTAAAACCATCAGTTGTTGGAGAAAAAAGATATCCAAAAAACGGAAATACAGCGCCTCAGTTTTTAATAAAAGAAAGTAAGGACTTTAAAAAAGAGAAAAAAAGATTGATCGCGTATATTAATAAAACCGTGAAACTAGGAGAAGCTCATTTTGAAGGGAAAGAATCCCACTCATTTGGTAATTTAAAAGCTAAAGAGTGGAGTAATATGTTTTACAAACATTTGGATCATCACTTAAATCAGTTTGGAGTATAATCCCATCAGGGGTTTAATTCCTAGAAGCTTTTCTTGATCGAAAAAAATATTGCTAAATTCATAACTTGTCTGCTTGTACTTAAAACATTGATAGAAAATTAATACCAAATGAATTTCAAACTATTTAAAATATAAATTTTGAATTTTAATTGGTATAAGTCATATTTATAAAGACGTTTAAACGTCTTTATTTTGTTGCTATTTGATGCAGTGTAAATTAGCAGAATTTCATTATATTTACCGTTTTATTTTTGTATATTAATAGTAAGGAATTGGTTGAAACCATAATGAAGATTTTAAGTTACATACTATCACCAATTTTTGGACTATCATTTTTTTTAATACTAGTAGTATTTCATCCGTTACAGTGGTTTAGTTTAAAGTTTTTAGACTTTAATAAGTACCAAAAAGTGGTAGATTGGATGAACTTTTTTTTGGTGAAAAATTTATTGCTTATTGGAGTTACCGTAAAAGTGGATAATCCACATAAATTACCTGAAAACACTACATTGATATTTGTGTCGAACCACCAGAGTTTATTTGATATTTCGCCAATTTCATGGTTTTTCAGAAAGCATAAACCTAAATTTGTATCCAAAAAAGAATTAGGTAAAGGTATCCCTAGTGTTTCTTTTAATTTGCGGCACGGAGGAGCTGCTTTAATTGATAGAAATAACGGAAAACAAGCTATAGTTGAGTTAGCAAAGTTTTCTAAAAAGATAAATAAGGAAAAATGGTCTGCAGCAATATTTCCAGAAGGAACTAGAAGTGTCGATGGGAAACCTAAGGAGTTTGCTACTAATGGCTTAAAAATGATTGCAAAGTATAATCCTGATGGATATATTGTACCTTTGACAGTAAATAACTCATGGAAAGTATTTAAGTACGGAAAATTTCCTTTTGGAGTTGGAAGTCCGATTACAATAAAAACGCATGCCCCAATAAAAATTAGTTCATTACCATTTAATGAACTTGCTAAAAAAGTAGAACTTACAATAATAACAGCTATAAATTAAGTTATGTCTATAAAAAACATAAGAATAGAAGTAATGCAAACACTCGAGAAAAATATCGATTCGTTTGTGGATAAATTCTTGATACCTGTAGAAGAGATTTGGCAACCAACGGATTTTTTGCCTAACTCACAAAAAGATACCTTTATTGATGAAGTAAAAGAAATTCAAGAAATTTCTAAAGAATTAGATGATGATTTCTGGGTGGTAATGGTAGGAGATACAATTACTGAAGAAGCACTGCCAACATACGAATCATGGTTATTAGATTTAGATGGTGTAAATCAAGATCCTGATAACGGATGGGCAAAATGGATAAGAGCATGGACCTCAGAAGAAAATCGTCATGGTGATGTACTAAACAAGTACTTGTATTTATCAGGTAGAGTTAATATGCGTGAGGTTGAAATGTCAACACAACATTTAATTGCTGATGGTTTTGATATTGGTACAGCAACGGATCCGTATAAAAACTTTATATATACAAGTTTTCAGGAGTTAGCTACCTATATATCACATAATAATGTGGCTAAAATAGCGCGTAAAAAAGGGCATAAAGCATTAGCTAAAATGTCTAAAATTATTGCAGGAGATGAAATGCGTCATCATATTGCATATACTGATTTTGTGAAACAAATCTTTAAAATAGACCCTAGTGAAATGATGTTGGCTTATTATTATATGATGAAGAATCAAATTATTATGCCAGCAATGTATTTGAGAGAATCACATGCAGAAAAAGCATCACTATTTAATCAGTTTTCTGTGGTAGCACAGCGTACAGGAGTGTATACTGGTTTTGATTATGTTGACATTATGAGAAAACTTAATGTTGCTTGGGAATTAGATAAAATAACTGGTTTAACAGCAGAAGCTGAAAAAGCTAGAGATTATTTAATGCGTTTACCAGATAGGATGTATCGTTTAGCTGAAAGAGCGGTGTTGCCAGATACAGCATACAAATTCAAATGGCTGAATAAGATATAACCCACCGATGGGGTTTTGATTAGCTCGGTTTTTTTGAATTTATAAAAAAAACAATCCCTTTAGCGAAAGTTGAAGGGATTTTTTAATTTGGATTTTGGCTCCTTACTAGTTGTAGATAAAAGATTTCAGTGCGTAAATCAAACTAAAAAAAACTAGTATAGCAACAAGTACCCAATAACTCCCTTTGTAGTGTTTTTGATGTAATTTGAAGTCTTTTCTGTAAGACCAAATTATTACTCCTACAAAAATCAGGAAAAATAAAGCTGCAAATATAAGTTGACCGGTAGTAAACATAATTTTTTTATTATTTTTAGGCAAAATTAATTAAAGTAAATCATTTAAATACACATACAATGAAAAAATATACTGACGCCGTTACGGAATTTCACACTGCTTTTAAAATTGGTCATAGAGAAACTCCAAAAGCCGATTTAGGAGAAGCTAAAAACACTCTTCGTTTTAACTTGATGAAAGAAGAAAATGAGGAATATTTAGAAGCAACTCAAAATAACGATCTAGTTGAAGTTGCAGATGCTTTAGGGGATATGTTGTATATATTATGTGGTACAATGATAGAGCATGGTTTACAAGATAAAATAGCGTCTGTATTTGATGAAATTCAAGAAAGTAATATGAGTAAGTTAGGGGCTGATGGGCAACCTATTTATCGTGAAGATGGTAAAGTACTAAAAGGACCCAATTATTTTAAGCCTAATATCTTAAAAATATTAGAAAATAAGAATTAAAAAAAAGCGACTTTTAGTCGCTTTTTTTTGTGTGCTAAATAGTTCTTTAACTTGTTTTTAAACAAGATTTAAGAAATAAAAAAATCAAGTTAATATGTCACTATCATCCGAGAGTTCGTTAGTTTTATTGATAGATGTTACGTAAAGTAGTTATGTAACAGTATTTTGTTCGTTTTAAAAGTGAAAAACTTAATTCCCCCTAATAAAAATAGATGTCAAATTGTGCTTGTCGATGTCTTATGAAAACTAGTGTCTTATAGATTTCGACAAACTCAATTTGACAATAAATTAAGTTTTAATTGAAATTTTTGGACGGTAGTGTTAAGATGTATATAAATGGTACTATCTTAATTAAATCTGATTAGCTTAAAACAATCATTGAAGTATAATTATTTAACTCAATTAAGTTAAACTCGTTATAAAATATAGTAAAATGATTGTTTGCATGAAAATTTATTATAGAATGTAACTTTTTTAATTGTATGTTAAATAAATTTGTGGAAATTACATACTATGCAAGCATAATTTAAATTTTGTATTTTAGAGACGTAAT
>JABSPO010000188.1 GCA_013214625.1 Flavobacteriaceae bacterium | reverse complement strand
TTTACGGGCCGCTTCACGGGCACGTGCGGCATCAATCATTTTACCGACTAGGTTTTTCGCTTGCTGCGGCTGCTCTAGTAAGTATTCAGAAAACTTAGCCGCTAATTCTTGCTCTACTGCGGTTTTTACTTCTGAAGATACTAGCTTGTCTTTAGTTTGCGAAGAAAATTTTGGATCTGGTATTTTTACAGACAAAACTGCTGTTAACCCTTCGCGAATATCTTCTCCAGAAGTGGATATTTTAACTTTCTTTGCTAATTTCTCAGCTTCAATATAATTATTTATTGTTCTTGTCAAAGCTGCTCTAAAACCAGATAAATGAGTACCGCCATCTTTTTGTGGAATATTATTTGTATAACAAAAAATATTTTCCTGGTAGCTATCATTCCATTGGATGGCAACATCTACCGCAACTTCCTGCTTAATATCTTGGATAAAGAGGACTTCTTCGTGAATGGGGTTTTTATTAGTATTTAAAAATTCAACAAAAGACTTTATCCCTCCTTCATACATAAATACATCTTTTTGTCCTTTTCTCTCATCTATAAGAGTAATTCTCACTCCTTGATTTAGAAACGATAGCTCACGGAGACGTTTTGCTAGAATATCATGAGAAAAAACCACATTCGTAAAAATTTCTTCGCTAGGTTTGAAACTAATTTTTGTGCCTGTTTTTTCCGAAGTACCAATAATTTTTAAAGGCTCTTCTGGAACACCAAGTTTGTATTTTTGTTGATAGTGATTACCTCCACTAAAAACCTCAAGCTCAAGAATATCTGATAAGGCATTAACAACAGAAACTCCAACTCCATGCAACCCTCCTGATACTTTGTATGAATCATTATTGAATTTTCCACCAGCATGTAAAACTGTTAAAATTACTTCTGCAGCTGATCTCCCTTCCTCTTTATGAATATCTACCGGGATCCCTCTACCATTATCCTGCACTGTTACATAATTATCAGCGTGGATAATAACCTCAATATCACTACAATATTTAGCTAATGCTTCATCAATGGAGTTATCAACTACCTCAAATACCAGATGATGCAACCCAGAACCATCATCAGTATCTCCAATATACATTCCTGGTCTTTTTCTAACTGCATCTAGTCCTTTTAAAACCTGAATACTCGATGAATCATAAGTAGATTGGTTTGTACTCATGTAATATCCTAAAACGCTTAAAAAATAGTGTTTTATTGTAACATATTAAACATGGAAAATGTATAAACGAACTGCTGGCATTCAAATATAATTTCTTTAAATAATTGGCTTAAGTGTAATTAATTTAATTAATTAATAGGATTTTAAGCATTTTCCTTCCCATATTCTTAGATTAGAATAAGTGATACTAATTCTAGTTTGAGATAATAGATGTTTGATTGAAAATTTAAGTTCCATGAGTTATTTTCTTATACTAATTATCTAGTCTTAATAACTTCTTTAAAGGTAAAATTCTTTATTTACGATGCATTGCTTGTTGCAAAATTTTAATCTGCTAATATAAGGAAATACTATTTACCACAGCATCAGTAACAGTCAGAAAAGATTACTCTTATCATAATCCCAATTCTTAGTAATACCAAGGAGCTTCCATGCTCTGGAATATTTAAAAATATTGGGTTAATCCTCCTTGACTTAAAATATTATTATTTATCAATTAGTTATATCTTTTATTCACATCCTAATATAACATATTCTCCTTTTTCTACTGATAAAGTGAGCTTAATTACTCCTGTATGTGCATATTTATTAAATAACTCTTGAGTTATTACGCAAGTAGCAGATGTTTCTTCGTATATTGGATCTGAAAACTCAGTTGTTAATTGAATTATATCGACAGGAGAATCAAACTTTAACTTTCTCAAGTAACCTGAAGGAACAAATGGTTGTAAATATTTTTTTTCATAGCCGTAAGCTTGTGCCTTCAAATATTTAATAGAAATTGTATAGGGAAATATTTCGTCAAATATGGGTAATTCTACATCATGCACACCACTTAGAATGTGACTTGTAGTTGAATATGAACCATTATACATATGTAATATTTGAGCATTATAATTTATCCCTGTATTATTTCCTATCAATAAATCTAGTCTTCTGTTTTCAGTAAGTATTCTTTCCATACCATATGGATTATTATCTATTATAATAGATCTCCAATATGACTTACATCTCCAGATACTTCAAAACAACCTGAGCTTTCTGGGGCATTATTATTTCCCTTTATGATTCCATAAGATTGTAGAGTCAATAAATTTAAAATGAAAACAAATAATTTTAAGCTTCTTTTCATAAAACCTCTCTTAGATTAAAAACCGGGCACTATATCATCTAACTAGCTGTCAGTAAATGATTTCTTTATAAATACTTAACTGTTTTGGGGTTCAACTAAACCTTTATTCTCTTTTTATTGCTGTTCTATGGTGTAAATAAAAGATATTAAGAATATTCTATTTTTTATTCTTACTCAGTTGAAGAACCACTCACGATTCACGATTTTTTATAACTCAAGATAATCTGATTACACATCTACACAAATTAGATAATATTTAATTTTAACTTACATTCTCCGGGAAAAACTTTCCATGTTTCACGTGAAACATTCGCGATTCACCATACCTAGTAAAAAATTCTAAATGTTGATTTTCAATGCCAGTAACTAAAACCTGGGCTTTCATCGTATTCAACTGACTAACCAATCTGCTAAGATAATTTTTATCTAGCTCAGCTGCTACATCGTCCACTAGATATAAACATTCTTTATCTGTAGTTTTATATAAATGTCTTCCTTGTGCTAATCTGAGCGAACACATTACTAGTTTAAGTTGACCTCTAGAAAGCCTGGTATGAACTGGCTCTCCATAGGCAGTTATTCTTAAATCAGCTTTATGGGGACCATATTGAGTATACCCAAGCATTTTATCTTTCATTAAATTGTTATTGATAACTTTCTCATAGGGTCTGTCCTCATTCCAACCTCTAAAATAATCCAAATTTATCGGAATATCTAAAAGTTCGCCAATATCTTCCATAAATATAGGACAAAATTCTTCAAAATATTTTTTTCTATATTTATCTATTAGCATAGCATTATCTATTAAAATAGAATTCCATGCAGATAAATACTCTCTACTACCACCTTTTTTAAGAATTGCATTTCTATTTGCTAATGCATTATTGAATTTTTGCCAAACTTTAAAGAAAGCATGTTCCACGTGGAACACTCCCCAATCAATAAATTTTCTCCTTAACTTTGGCCCCATATCCAATAGCTGAAAACCTGTAGTATTAATTAGCTGTATTGGCAACCTACTTGCTGTTTCTGCAACTGTTGCACTCTCACCATTTTTTTTTACCATAATTGGCTCAGAATGCTTTTTTTCTATCCCTATATTGCTAACATCACTCAACTCGGCATAAATAGTAAATGATTGTGTACTATTTTTTATGATTTGATTTGTGGAACTAGTTCTAAATGATTTCCTGGTAGATAATAAATGGATAGCTTCCAATACACTGGTTTTGCCACTACCATTTTCTCCATAAAACAAATTAAACTTATTGGCTAAATTAATTTCAGTATATTCAATATTGCGTAGATTTGTTAACTTAATTTTTTCTATTGGCATTAGCAACAAATTATATGCGCATTGGCATTACAACATATAAACAATCATAAGTGTCATTGTGAGAGTTAACTAAAACACTGCTCATTGAGTCAGTAAAAGACAACTCAACTTTTCCTGCAGGGATATGATTCAAAATATCCAATAAATAGCTGACATTGAACCCTATATCTAGATGATCCCCTGTATATTCGACTGGCAATTCTTCTTCAGCCTCTTCATGTTCAGGGTTTTTTGACATAAGGTATAAAGCCCCTATTTTTAATTGAAAGCTAACCCCTTTGTATTTTTCATTTGTTAAAATTGAAACTCTGTTTAAAGCATTTTTTAAATCATCTCGGTCTAATTGAATCTTTATCTTACTTTCTTTTGGTAATACATCGTTATAATCAGGGAATTTGCCCTCTATTAACTTCGATATAAAAGTAAAGCCTTTAGAACTAACCGATAAATGTTTATCTGTAACATGGATCTCTACTTCAATTTCATCATTATCTAATAAGCGCTGCAATTCATTTATACCCTTTTTAGGAATAATAATTTCGTAATCTTGAATATCTTCTTCAATATCTGATTTAAACAAGGACAAACGATGACCGTCTGTGGTTACCGAAAATAATTTTTTATCTTTAATCTGCATCAATAAACCATTTAAGTAAAACCTAACATCCTGTTGCGCAACAGAAAAAAATGTTCGACTTATCATGTCTTTTAGCAACCCACTATTCAAATTGAATTCCAATTCTTTTCCTGACAAAGTAAAACGCGGAAAAGAATCTACTGGCAAAGTAGATAACGTGAAGCGACTTTTCTTAGTGGTCAACAATACCTTTTCCCCATCAAGCTTTATTGTTAGAACTGCATCATGTGGCAAGGCCTTACAAATATCTAACAATTTCCGCGCAGGAACAGTTATCTCACCAGATTCTGCTGGTTCCGTTAGTGTAACAACAGAGCTTATTTCAACCTCCAAATCACTTCCAGTTATTTTTAACTGGTGAGAGGTTATATGTAGAAACACATGAGATAAAATTGGTTGCGTACTTTTTCTTTCAACAACACCTGCAACCTTTTGCAATCCCAATAATAATTTGTTGCGCTCAATGTTAAACTTCACAATTCATCCCAAATTTAAGTAGTTAAAACCTTTTTCAAATTTCTATAATCATCAGCAATGGTATTTGATAAAGACATAAGCTCTTTTACTTTACGGCATGCATGAATAACCGTAGTATGATCCTTGCCCCCAAAACTATCCCCAATCTCAGGCAGACTATGGTTAGTTAAATCTTTTGCAAGGCACATTGCCATTTGTCTTGGCCTTGCTATTGATCGATTGCGCCGTTTTGAAAGAATGTCTGGTACCTTAATTTTATAATAAGTTGCCACAACCTTTTGAATATTGTCAATGGTAATGAGTTTTTCCTGCAAAGCTAATAAATCACGTAGAACTGACTTGGTAAATTCAATAGATATTTTCTCTCCAGTAAATTTTGAATTAGCAGCAACTCTTTTCAATGCCCCCTCTAATTCTCGAACATTTGATTTAATCTTCTCAGCGATAAAAAAAGCAACCTCATAAGGCATCTCAATACCCATTTGCTTAGCTTTTGTCGCAAGTATAGCTACCCTTGTTTCTAGTTCTGGAGGTTCAATACAAGAAGTTAACCCCCAGCCAAATCTAGATTTTAGCCTTTCCTCTACACCATCTATTTCTTTTGGGAACCTATCGCTAGTTAAAACAATCTGCTGCTGCCCCTCAAAAAGAGCATTGAAAGTATGAAAAAACTCCTCTTGTGAACGATTCTTCCCAGCAAAAAATTGAATATCGTCTATCAACAATAAATCAAGGCTTCGATAATAACTCTTAAATGCTGGCATATTATTATTTTGAATCGACTTAACCATATCGGCAACGAAGTTTTCCGAATGTAAATAGACAACTCTTGCTTGCGGATTATTCTGTAGCACCATATTGCCAATTGCATGCATTAAGTGAGTCTTTCCCAATCCAACTCCGCCATATATAAAAAACGGATTATAATTTTCACCAAGTTCATTAGCAACTTGCATTGCAGCTATTTTAGCTAATCTATTTGAATTTCCTTCTATAAAATTTTCAAAAGTAAAATTTCTATTTAAACTACCGCTCCTTTTGAAGGTTTCTGTTTGTTTCTGCCTTACAGGCAAAACAGCTTGAGCAACCTTATGAATGGCAACACTATCATTATCGCTTGTATCTGATCCAACTTTTATTTCGATTAATGGCTGTTGTTCTGTATCATTAATTTCTTGAATTAACTCATTAATTCTTTCATAAAAATTCTTTTTAACCCAATCGACAACGAAACGGTTAGGAGCAAACAAAACAAGTGTTTTTCCTCTAGAAGAATTTTGTATCTGCAAGGGGCGGATCCAGGTATTATACTGGGTAGACGGTAACTCCAGCTGCAATCGATCCAAGCATTTATTCCATAGTGAAGCAGAATTAATCATTTTTCTATTTTTTATACTGATTTTACTATTGTAAAGTCTGCTTTAGCACAAAGTAAAGACAATAACATGTAAAAAGCTGGTTAAAAAACTGTGGATATTTTTGATGTTTTTAAAATATTTTTTTTTATCAACTTTTTAAACCAAAAAATTCACAGTTCAGTATAGACATTATACCGAAGTTATACACAAAGTAAATCAATAAATAAATGTTTAAAAACAAGGTGTTATTCAAAATATTCATAAATATGTAGCTGTATAATAAAAACTAAAATATATAAAATAAAAATACTATTAATTATTTAAAATTTAGATTTAAAAAAATATAAGAGAGGTTGACAAACAAATTGATTTTACTTAGTATTATACCGTATTTGAACAGTACAAGGCTTCTTGAAATATGAAAAGAACTTTTCAACCAAGTAATTTAAAAAGAAAACGTGATCATGGTTTTCGCAAAAGAATGTCTACAAAAAGTGGCAGACAAATTATTAATGCAAGACGCGCTAAGGGAAGAAAAACACTAAGCGCATAATGTTTGTTTTTCAAAAATTTTCTAGATTAGTTAATCGAAAAGAATTCCGTAATGTTTTTGATTCAAAAAAATTAAAAAGGTTTGAAGGATTTATCATATTTTATTGCAAAAATGATATTGGATATCCGAGACTTGGTCTTGCTGTAAGTAAAAAAAATGTAGCTTTGGCTGTACATAGGAATAGAATTAAAAGGATAATTAGAGAAAGTTTTAGAGAGACAGAGCTAGTTGCAAATGATTATGTTGTGGTTGTTACTCACAAGATCAAGTATCATAGTTCAAAAGAGTTGCGTTGCAGGTTGGATCAGGCATGGTTAAGATTCAAAAAAGGATAGTAAAAATAATGGTTTTTTTTATAAAACTATATCAATGGTGTATCAGGCCAGTAATTGGC
>JABSPO010000187.1 GCA_013214625.1 Flavobacteriaceae bacterium | reverse complement strand
GGCGATGGCCCATTCTGTACAAGGAATTATAGAGAGAAGAACTGGTAATTATGTGAGTAGCATTGAAAATTACATGCAATCAAAGGTTTTGTATGAAGAATTAAACGACTCGATAAATATTTCTAGCCTTTTGCATAATGTAGGAATGGTACATCGGTATTTAAAAGAGTATCGAAAATCTATATCTTATTATAAAGAAGCAATCGAACTTAAAAACTATATGCCTAACCAGAGCTATGAAATTGCTTGTAGTTATAACATGATGGGAGTTTCTTATAAAAAAATAAAAAAAAGAGACTCTGCATTATGGTGTTATGAAAAAGCTATTCAATTATTTACTAAAATTGGCAAAGAAGAAGATGTTTATCGAGTCAAGGCAAATATGGGGGTTCTATTTTCTGATCAAAAAAAATATGACCAAGCAATGGTTTTGTATAAAGAAGGTCTTTGGTATAATAAAAAGAATAATAATATAATTTCTTTAGCTAATTCATATTACAACCTTTCTACGTTGTATAAAAGGTTAAAAAAATATGAACTATCCATGATATATGTAGATAGTTCTATTGTTATTGCTACTAAAGAAGGATTGAAAGAGCGTAGATCACTAGGCTTGTTAAGAAAAAGTTTTTTATATAAAAAGTCAGGAAATTATGAACAAGCCTATGAATTTTATAGAAAGTTTAATAGAGCATCCGATTCGATACATAATATAGATAATATTAAAAAAATTCAAGAACTAGAACTTAATTATGTATTTAAACAAGAAAAACTATAAGATAGTTTACAGTTTTCTCAAGAAAAAAGAGAAATTCAACTATTGACTGAAAATGAGTCTTCTAAGAAAAATATATATTTCATCCTTTTTATCATTACATTATTACTAAGTGCTATTATTGCTTTTTTAGTTAATAGAGATTTTAAATACAAAAAAAAGTTGCTAGAATTAGAAAAGAATGCTTTAATACGGGAAAATGAGCAAATAACTATTGCTTTTAATAAATTAAAGAATAGTTCAAACGATGAAGAACGTGTAAAAGCAAAACAAGAAATATTAAAACTGAAAATTTTAACCGAAGATGATTGGAATTTTTTTAAAAATAAGTTTGAGTTACTTTTTCCGAATTTTTTAATAGCATTAAAAAATTCAAATTTTAAATACACTAAATCAGAAGAGCGTTTTCTAATCCTTAAAAAACTAGGTATTGAAGCTAAAGAAATTAGTGATATGATAGGTGTTTCTAAGGACAGTGTTTTAAACACGCAGCATCGTATCCGTAAAAAAATGTCCATTTCCAAAGATGTAGATATTATTGATTATTTAAGCAAAACTACTGACAGTTAGTTTAGTATAAAAACTGTCCAGTTTTTGTCCACCCTTTTTCAATTAACAAATGTTATTTCTTTCCGTTATTTGCCACTTAAATAAAAGCATTATCATTCATGAAAAAAAATACCTTACTACTACTATTGTTGTTATCTTGTTTTTGTCAAGACTCAATTGCACAATTAACCTATGTACCCGATGATAATTTTGAAGCGTATCTTGAGGCAAATAGTATGGGTAACGGCATAGCAAATGATGATTATGTTACCACTGCTAACATTGAAAATGTTACGACATTAGATTTAGAAGCTCAAAATATAGGAGATGCAACTGGAATTGAAGGTTTTGTTTCGATTACGAATTTATTTTTTGATAATAATCAAATTACAGCGATAGATTTAAGTAAAAACACTGAATTATATCGTTTTTCTATATCATATAACTCATTAGTTACCTTAGACTTTACTGGTAATTTAATGCTCTATGATATAGATATTTCAAATAATTTATTGACGAGTATAAACTTGAATAATAACACTGCTTTAGTATATTTAGATGTTACGAATAATCTATTAACTAGTATAAATACAAGTAATAATACCTTGTTGTATAGTATGGGTATAGACAATAATCAATTGTCAAGTATAGATGTTTCTAATAATACTATATTATCGGGTATTACAGCTACGAATAACTTACTTACCACAATAGATTTAACACTAAATACGTTATTATTTCATGTAGATATTCAGAATAATCAATTAACTTCAGTAAATATTCAAAACGGAGTGAATACGAATCTTTCTACATCGTATCAATTTAATACTAAGAATAATCCTAATTTATATTGTATTCTAGTAGATAATATTTCATATTCAACTACAAATTGGACTAATATAGATGCACAAAGTTATTTTAGAATAGATTGTGTAGAAACTTATGTTCCAGATGATAATTTTGAAAATTATTTAGAAACCCATGATGCTAATGGTAACACTGTTATTATTGGAGATACATCGAGTATGGGAAATGGAGTTGCAAATGATGATTATGTAACTACTACTGCTATAGAATCAGTAACAACATTAGATATTAACACTTTAGATATTGGGGATTTACCAGGAATTGAAGATTTTTTAGCTTTAGAATATTTTTATTGTAATGATAATGGTTTTAATGATATTGATGTATCAAGTAATACAAATTTAATTGAGTTGCATTGTTACAATAACTTTATTGGAGGCACAATAGATATAAGCTCAAATACAAAACTTGAAAAATTAATTGCAAATGATTGTCAAATGACTAATCTAATTCTTGGTGCTAATAATGTGTTAACTGAACTAAACATATATAATAGTAATATACCCAGCTTAGACTTAAGCACAACTACAGCAATCACTAATTTAAACTGTTCACAAAATTATAATTTAAACACCTTAGATGTAAGTGTATTACCATTGTTAACAGATTTAAATTGTGGAAATATTAATATTACGAGTTTAAATTTGAGTAGTAATACAAACTTAGTTTCGTTAACAGCAAATAATTTAAATGGTTTTAATCTTGACCTTTCTTCGAATACATTATTAACAACAATAATAGTAACAGCTAGTGATTTAACAAGTCTGAATGTAAAGAATGGTAATAATACAAATATTGTAGTATTTGAAGCTACAGAAAATGTTCCGTTAACCTGTATTCAAGTTGATGATGCAGTTTATTCTACAGCAAATTGGATAAATATTGATACTCAAGTAAGCTTTAATGAAGATTGTAGTGAAACATATGTTCCTGATAATAATTTCGAAAATTACTTAGAAACACATGATGCTTCAGGAAATACTGTGGCAATTGGTACTACAACCAGTATGGGTAACGGTATAGCAAATGATAACTATGTGTTTACTAATGCAATTTCTTCAGTGATTGATTTAGATGTAAATAATCAGTCTATTGTAGATTTAACTGGAATTGCAGGTTTTTCAGCTATTGAAACCCTTAGGTGTTACGAAAACAACATAACTACTTTAAATGTAACTCAAAATACTGCTTTAATTGAATTAAGATGTAGAGAAAATGGAATGACGAGTTTAGACGTAAGTCAAAATATAAATTTAATAGACTTGTATTGTCAAAAAAATAGTTTGACAAGTTTGGATATTACTCAAAGTACAGCTTTAGTGAACTTAAGCTTTTATAATAACTCATTAACGACTATAGATGTGACTCAAAATGTACTTTTAGAGCAAATAGATTGTGTAAATAATAGTTTAGCAAGTATAGATGTTACTCAAAATGTAGTATTGAAGTATTTTTATTGTGATGAAAATAATCTTACGAGCTTAGATGTCACTCAAAATATATTGTTAGATGAATTCTATTGCAACTATAATCAGATAACGAGTTTAGATGTTTCAAACTGTATCGTTTTAGATGAATTTAATTGTTCATATAATAACCTAAGTAGTTTAAATATTAAAAACGGGAATAATATAGGTATCGGAACGGTAGAAATTCAAGGTAATTCAAACTTAACCTGTGTTTTAGTAGATGATGTTACATATTCCACTACCAATTGGACAGATATAGATGTACAAACTAATTTTAGTGAGACGGATTGTTATTCAAGATTAGAACTAACGGCAATTTTACAAGGCGCTATGCTGAATCCGAATACAGGTGAAGAAACTTGGATGCGAGACGATTTACGTATCGCTGGGCTAGTTCCAATAGCTTCTCCTTATACGCCTGATGCAATACAAGCAGGAGTATTAGATATCACTGGAGCTAAAGCTGTGGTAGATTGGGTACTTATTGAATTAAGAAGTGCTACAGATAATACGTCAATTATCACCACAATGGATGGTTTATTATTACGTGATGGAAGTATTGTTAGTACAGATGGAGTTTCATCAGTGATGATGTTTGCTAATACTGGGAGTTATTATGTATCCATAAAGCATCGTAATCATTTGGGGATAATGAGTAATTCAACAATTACTATTTCTAATACAGGAACAGCTGTAGATTTTACCGATGCCAACAACCAAATAACTTATGGAACAGATGCACAAACTAGTTTAGGTATGCCAACAGGTATTGTTGGTATGTGGACAGGAGATGTGAATGGAGATGGTATTTTACAGTATACAGGGGCTACTCCAGATACACCTAGTATACTATCGAATGTACTTAATGATGTAGGAAACTTCTTGAATTTACCAACTTATAACGTAACGGGTTATAATGCAAATGATGTCGATATGAATGGAGGAGCACAATATACCGGAGCGGCACCAGATAGCCCAAATCTATTAAAAAATACATTATCTCATCCTGGAAATTTCTTAAATCTTAGTACTTTTTCAATAACAGAACAATTACCAGAATAAAAAAAGTAATCATAGAAAAGTAACTAATTATGAAAATAACTACTAAAAACGGAACAGATACTAAAAAGATAGTAAAAGAATAAAGATCACACCTAAACCTACTTACTAAAGGCTCAATTGTAATGATTTAGCCTTTTTTTTGACGTCCTCATAGAATTTTATTCATGATACTCTATTATTTTTTCAAAAGTATTCATGAATCTCCTAAAGAAGTTGATTTGGCTAGAACAACAGGTGAGTGGAGTAACCATATTTTAGAGGGCGATAATCGAATATAATTGGGTTATCGTTTTTTAATTTGAGTACTTTATAATATAAGATTATTCAAAGGGTTTGCTTTTTTTGTGGCTGGAAGCGTTGGCGAATTATTCATGTCAACATTATTTAAAATTAAGGAGTTCATGAATGCTACGCATTTGAGTTTTAAAAAAAACCGAGCGAAATTGACGAGCCCAACCACATCAACTCGCTAATATTTTCAAGACTCACAATCTTTGAAAATATTCCGTGCATAATGACTAGTTAGGACCTAATTGCTTTAGAAAAGTTTATTTAAAACATTCAATACCAAGTACTACAAATAATGCTGCTATGATTGGAATTGTAGGATATTTGACATAGGGGTTTTAAAAAATAATCCTGTGAATTAATTTGTAAATACTACGGGATGATGTGCTTAGGTATTATAGCCATTAAAATGGATAAACAGCTATAAAACAATTACAATACATTTGAACTATAGTGTCTATGATGCCTGTCCCGTTCGTGAAACGGGAGAACTTTGCTTGGATAAAGCAGAGTTGACTCATTTATTTTAATGAATTTTTTTAGACTATAAACACTCTTTAAAATGTTTATGACACCCTTTAGAATTCATGAGTTTCTATTTATTAAAATAGAAAAGAGGCGAGTAAATACTTTTTATACGACACGAGAAAAGGAGGGAAGGTATAATGTGTATGAAATGTTTTGGTAACTCAGGTGCATTGAGGTTAACTATCTATGTATCTACTTATGGAGTACCCATGAACTAAGGTTTAAATATTTAACATTTTTAAGCCTTTCCTCTAAACTCCTATCTTATTGTGATCATCTTGAAACCTTCTCTCCTTTTAATGCAAAGCAAAATATTTCAATATTAATTTTCCGCTTTTTTTAGTTGTATAAAAACACAAATACCATTTTTATATAGTAAAACATAGCATTAGGGATGAACACATGTAAAATAGTGACGAACCCAAAAAACGTTTTTACAATACATATTGACATACTATTTAAAATAGTATTTTTGTAGAAAACACTATCTATTGAAAATGCATACACGTATATTTTCTTTCATTTTAATCCTTGCTTCTTATGCTACAAGTTATGCGCAAGAACCTATATATAAACATTTTGGTGTAGATGAAGGCTTGCCTAGTTCCGAAGTGTATGATATTTATCAAGATAAAAATGGATATATTTGGTTTGCTACAGATAAAGGCTTGTCTCGTTATAATGGTTATGAATTTGAAAACTTTGATATTAATGACGGATTACCTGGCAATGTGGTGTTACGGTTTTATCCACAAGTAAATGGTGAAGTGTGGTGTTATTCACTTCATCATAAAGCCTTATTTTATTTTAATGAAAACTTCGATGGCTTTAGGACCTACAAACATAACAGCATATTGAATAAAGCCTTAGGAAAGAGGAGTATTGTAAAAAGTATTTTTATTGATAAATTTAATACGATACATTTTGGTGGAGTTCATATAAACGGAGAATTACTAATAGATAAAAAAGGAAAAGTTAGTAAAAAGTATTTTTTTGAGGGACACTCCTCAAAAAAAAGTATTGTTTTAAAAAATGATTCTAAAGGTGATGTCGGTTTTTATTTTAGAACAATTGATAAAAACATAATAAACAAGAATTTTTCAAATAAAAGTACCGAGATATCACACATCCACGCATTATGGCTTGTCCGCAATAAAAAAGCGGTTTTTATGGATGGAAATTCAATAGCAATAATAATTCGTAATAAATCCATTAAAACAATTAAAAGTCAATTTATGACTTTAGGAGTAAAAGCAATAGATAGTACTCGTTTTTTTGCAGGATATTATTATGGCGGCAGTAAAATAATAAATGATAAAGGGGAAACTATTCAAGAATATTTAAAAGGTAAATCTGTTACTAATTTTCTAATAGATCATGAAGGTGGTTATTGGTTTACTACGCTTAACTCAGGAGTATATTATATTAAAAACCCTTCGATAGCTGTTTTTAAACAGCCAGAAAATAGTATATCTTTTCATATTAATTCTTTGGTTAAAAAAAAGAATGAATTATTAATTGGGTATAAAAATGGAGATTTCGCTAAAATAGGAGCCAATAGAGTGTTTAAGCTTAAAATAGAAGCAAGTATTACTACGCCTTCTTTAGTTGAATACGATTCTATATCTGATAAGACTTA
>JABSPO010000186.1 GCA_013214625.1 Flavobacteriaceae bacterium | reverse complement strand
AAATGCCATAGGACTTGCAAATGCTAAACCCATTTTAGTAAAAACAAAACCACTTCCATATAAAACAATAAAAACAAAAGGCATACTCAAACTTAGGTATTTCATATTCATTTCAACTCCTTGACTGTTTAGTCAAGAAATTATAGCACGATTAAACTAAGCAGTCAAGTTTATACTCTAAGAGAATTTAAATACGCCTCTAGTTCACAAATACAGCTAGAAAACACAGCTAAGCTTTGAGATTTTTTACCTGTTCCTAAACAACCTTCAAAAGAAGCTACTACAAAAAGAGCAAGTGATTTACTGTTTTTATGTTGTATTTCTTTATTTTTTATGGCATTTTTTAATACTTCTTCTATAACTTCTTCAAATCTTGTATATACTTTTTCTAGGGCTGTTTTAAAATCTGCATCTTTGCAAGACAGTTCTTGCACTAAGTTATTTAATTTGCAGCCATGGGCTACATCAAACTCTTTTCTGTTTTTAAAAATAAAAAGAAGTCCCTCAATAATATTATCTTCAAGTTCTAATAAAGTCTCATATTTTTTCATATTATTAGCTAAATTTATGTTTATACTTGCTAATACCAATTCTTTTTTTGATTTAAAAAAATGGTACATAGAACCCTTGTTCATATTTGCTTTTTTTAGTATTTTGTCAACAGAAGTGGCATGGTAACCATTTAAATAAATTTCCTCAAAAGCAATACTAAGAAGTTTTTCTTTGCTGTTCATGCTTATCCTTAATGTCTTTTTTGACCCTCTTTGGGAGGTGTAACTTCTTTTTGCAAATCATAAGATAAATTATTGAAAAACAATTCCCCATAATCTGTTGTTCTATTAATTGTTTCATAGGCTTGAACCAAAGTATTATTATATCTTAGCGCATCTTGTAAGATTTTGATAATTTTAATAGATTCTAAAAAATTCACATGTGAAGGAGCTTCTATAGGTGAGCTGTAATATTTATGCATACGCTCAACTAAGTTTTTATTTCTTATTTCTATAAAAACAGACTCAATGGGAGATTTGAAAAAGAGTATTTTTTGTTTAACATTAATAGATATATAAGTAGTCTCCATGCCATATATTTTTCTTGAAAAAGAATCAAAAAGAAAGAGTTTTTTATTATAGTTGTTATGAAAGAGTTCATATATTAAGTCTAAAATTTTAACTTTTTCTTCTTTTTTGTAGAAATTTCCAATACTTGCAAAACAAAAACCTAAAATAGATTTAATAGAATACCACTCTGTTGTATCATAATCGTACCTCAGCATTTGTTTGATTCTTTTTTGTTTTAAGTCTTCAATATCTTTTGAGTTTTTTGTTCTATAAACTTTTTGCACAGCAGTATCTCTGTACATAGGTCCTGGAAATTGTGCCTGTATTACAAAACGTCTGTTTTGCTCTATTTCCATAATATAATTTAATCGTCCATAATAGTCTTCATCAATAATACGCACTTCTTTTTGTGGAATTTGAGTGATGCTGCGTACAAACTCGTCATCATTACAACCCTCTTCCCAAATATAATCAGGATATCTAAAAATAGAACATATACTTTTTTTAATTTCTTCTGAGGGTTCTATACTGGTTACCCCATCAATCCAAGACGTTACTGTTCGTCTGTCTTTCTTTATAAGTGAAGAAAACTTTGATATACTTAAATTAGATCGTTTATAAATTTCTATGATTTTTTCTATTCCTGATTTTAATGACATGGGCTTCCTTACAAAAATTATTCAACAGTGTACTATTTTTTTACATAAAAACAAATATTGTACATAAATTCAAATTATGTAAATAAATTGTGAATGCTCCCTCAATAAATATACATATCTGACAAACAATATCCTGTATACTTTAATACAAGAATAAAAAGGAATCACATGAGCGCAGGAAAAAAATTTAGAAAAGCCTTAGAAGAAGAAAGTCCCTTACAAATTGTAGGAGCAGTTAATGCATACTCTGCATTACAAGCTACAAAAGTTGGATACAAAGCTTTATATCTTTCAGGAGCAGGTGTTGCAAACTCATCGTATGGTTTACCTGATTTAGGTATGACTATGTTAGAAGATGTTTGTATTGATATTAGAAGAATTACTTCTATTACAGATTTACCTTTATTAGTTGATGCAGATACGGGTTGGGGACATGCTTTTAATATAGTAAGAACCGTACAAGAAATGACAAAAGCAGGTGCTGCTGGTATTCATATTGAAGATCAAGTTGCTGCTAAAAGATGTGGTCATAGACCCAATAAAGAACTTGTAAGTACAGAAGAAATGTGTGATCGTATTAGAGCTGCGGTATCTGGTAAAACAGATCCTGATTTTGTAATCATGGCAAGAACAGATGCACATGCGAGCGAAGGTCAACAAGCAACAATTGAGCGAGCGTTGGCTTATGTTGAAGCAGGTGCAGATATGATTTTTGCAGAAGCTATTCATACACTTAAAGAGTATAAACAATTTACAGATGTAATTAAAGTTCCAGTTCTTGCAAATATTACTGAATTTGGTTCTACTCCTATGTTTACAACAGAAGAATTAGGAAGTGTCGGTATTTCTATGGTTTTATATCCTTTATCAGCATTTCGTGCAATGAACAAAGCTGCTTTAAACGTATACCAAGACTTAAGAGAAAAAGGTACACAACAAGGTACTCTGGAAATTATGCAAACAAGAATGGAGCTTTACGATATGTTAGGTTACCATGAATACGAAGAAAAAATGGATTCATTATTTACTGCTGGTAAAGCTAAATAATTTAACAATACA
The DNA here is from genome assembly GCA_013214625.1 of Flavobacteriaceae bacterium. Classification (GTDB taxonomy): domain Bacteria; phylum Bacteroidota; class Bacteroidia; order Flavobacteriales; family Flavobacteriaceae. Next base: position 4,430 of record JABSPO010000186.1, on the reverse strand, counting down.
AAAATAATACTAAGGAAGAATTATGAGCACTACCGCTACAGGATTTAAACCAAAAAAATCAGTTGCACTTTCTGGAATATCAGCTGGAAATACAGCACTTTGTTCCGTTGGTAAAACGGGGAATGACTTACATTACAGAGGATATGATATTTTAGAATTTGCTGATAAAGCAGAATTTGAAGAAATTGCCTATTTAATTGTTCATGAAAAATTGCCAAATCAAGCAGAGTTAGATGCCTACAAAAAAAAACTTAGAGCTTTTAGAGATATTCCAAAGGGTGTAAAAGTTGCTTTAGAGCAATTACCAAAAGATTGTCATCCAATGGATGTTATGAGAACAGGTTGTTCTGTTCTTGGGGCTCTTGATCAAGAAAATGAAGCACATGATAAAAGTGAAGCTCAAGATATTATTAACAGATTAATGGGATCATTTTCATCTATTTTATTATACTGGTACCACTTCGCATATAATGGTAAAAGAATTAATGTAGTTACGAATGATGATACCGTTGGTGGTCACTTCTTACATTTATTACATGGAAAGAAACCAAAAGAATCATGGGTAAAAGCTATGCATGTATCATTAATTTTATATGCTGAACATGAGTTTAATGCTTCAACATTTACAGGGCGTGTAATTGCGGGTACTAATTCTGATATGTTCTCATGTATTACTGGTTCTATTGGAGCGTTGCGAGGTCCAAAACATGGTGGGGCGAATGAAGTTGCATTTAGAATTCAACAAAGATACACATCAGCAGATCAAGCCCAAGAAGATATCAAAAAAAGAATGGCGAAAAAAGAAATCATTATTGGCTTTGGACATCCTGTTTATACTACAAGCGATCCAAGAAACGTAGTTATTAAAAAAGTTGCACATGATTTATCACAAGAAAATGATGATATGGACATGTACGACGTTGCTGAGCGAATTGAAACAATTATGTGGCAAGAAAAGAAAATGTTCCCAAATCTTGACTGGTTCTCAGCAGTTTCTTATAATCAAATGGGAATTCCAACTGATATGTTTACTCCTCTTTTTATAATTGCACGAGTAACAGGTTGGGGAGCTCATGTAATTGAGCAAAGAGAAGATGGAAAAATTATTAGACCCTCAGCTACTTATACAGGACCAGAAGGTTTAAAATTTGTTCCCATTGAAGAGCGATAAGAATAAACAATTTTAATACCCAAGTGCCCTCTAGGCAATCAAATAAGGATGAGTTATGCTCATCCTTTTTAATTTAAAGTAAATGGATATAAATATGACAAGTGAAAAATATCTTAAAGAATTAGAAGGTTTTAATACAAAATATTATGATGTAAAAGCGGCTGTTGAGGATATTACTCCTGGGAGTTTTTCAAAACTTAATTATACATCCAGAGTATTAGCAGAAAACCTTTTACGAAAATGTCCAAGTGTTGATTTAGAAAATTCTCTAATTCAATTAATTGAAAAAAGAACCGACAAAGATTTCCCTTGGTATCCAAGCCGTGTGGTTACTCATGATATCTTAGGTCTTACTGCTTTGGTTGATTTAGCTGGTTTAAGAGAAGCAATAGCAGATAAAGGTGGAGATCCTAAGAAAGTTAATCCTGTTGTTCCTACGCAGTTAATTGTGGATCACTCTTTAGCTGTTGAGTGCGGTGGTTTTATTGAAGATGCATTCCAACAAAACAGAGATATTGAAGACAGAAGAAATGCGGACCGATTTCATTTTATTAACTGGACAAAAGAAGCTTTTGATAATGTAGATGTAATACCTCCTGGTAATGGAATTATGCATCAAATCAATTTAGAAAAAATGTCACCAGTAATTCATAATATTGATGGCATATCCTCACCTGACACATTAGTAGGAACAGATTCTCATACACCTCATGTTGATGCACTTGGAGTTTTTGCTCTTGGAGTGGGAGGATTAGAGGCCGAGAATGTAATGCTTGGAAATCCTTCTTATATGAGAGTTCCTGAGTTTGTAGGAGTAAATATTGTAGGAGTTCGAGCCCCTGGAATTACTGCTACAGATATAGCTCTTAATTTAACTTCCTTTCTAAGACAAAATAATGTTATCTCTTCTTATTTAGAATTTTACGGAGAAGGATTAGAATATTTAAACTTAGGCGATCGTGCGACTATTTCGAATATGACTCCTGAATACGGAGCCAGCGCCGCTATGTTTGCGATTGATGAACAAACCTTAGATTATTTAAAATTAACGGGAAGAGAATCTTCACAAATCAAACTGGTTGAAGCATATGCAAAAGCCAATGGTTTGTGGGCAAGTAGTTTAAAAGATGCTACATATGCAAGAGAATTGATTTTTGATTTATCACAAGTAAGCAGATCCTTAGCAGGACCTTCAAAACCACATAAGTTAGTTCCTACTAACACTTTAAAAAAAGAAGGAATTATAAAAGACTTTACAATTGATGGAAATAAAATGCCCGACGGTGCTATTTTAATCGCAGCAATTACTTCTTGTACCAATACTTCAAATCCAAGAAATGTTGTCGCAGCGGGACTCTTAGCAAAAAAAGCAAATGCCTTGGGACTAAAAAGAAAATCATGGGTGAAAACATCACTGGCACCTGGTTCTAAAGTAGTTGAAACCTATTTAAAAGATGCCAATTTACTTAAAGAATTAGAAAGTTTAGGTTTTGGAATTGTTGGTTTTGCCTGTACTACCTGTAATGGAATGAGCGGCGCTCTTGATCCATTAATTCAAAAAGAAGCCGTTGATAATGATATTTATACAACAGCCGTATTATCAGGAAATAGAAACTTTGATGGAAGAATTCATCCCTATGTAAAAGATGCATTTTTAGCTTCGCCACCTCTTGTTGTAGCCTATGCTTTAGCTGGTACAATTAGGTTTGATATTGAAAATGGTATTTTAGGTAAGGATAAAGATGGAAATCCTATTACATTAAATGACTTATGGCCAAGTGATGAAGAAATAGATGCAGTAGTAAAAGAATCTGTTCGTCCAGAAATGTTTGATGAAATCTATGATCCAATGTTTGCCAAAAGAATTTTAGGAGATATTGAGATATCACCTTTTTATAAGTGGAACAGAAAAAGTACTTATATCAATAAACCCCCATATTGGGACGATGAATTTATGGGAAAACCAGCCTTGAAAAACATGTTAGCGCTTGGTGTATTTCCTGATAATATAACAACAGATCATTTATCTCCTTCAAATGCAATCTTACCTGAAAGTGCTGCAGGAGAGTATTGTTTAAAAATGGGTTTACCTATAAACGATTTAAACTCTTACGCAACACATAGAGGGGATCACTATACTGCTCAAAGAGCAACCTTAGCTAATCCAAAACTCTTTAATGAAATGGTTAAAGATGAAAATGGAAATACAAAACAAGGCTCTTTAACTACTATCATGCCAGAAGGCGTTGAGAGTAGAATGTGGGAAGCTATTGAGACGTATATGGAGAGAAAACAGCCTTTAATTATAATAGCTGGTACTAACTATGGTCAAGGGAGCTCAAGAGATTGGGCTGCAAAAGGCGTTAGATTAGCGGGTGTTGAAGTTTTAATTGCTGAGTCAATTGAGAGAATACACAGAACAAATCTTGTAGGAATGGGAGTACTTCCTTTACAATTTAAAGATGGAGATACCAGACATACTTACAGTATTGTGGGAAGTGAATCCTATGAAGTAAAAGGGGATATTGAAGCAAGAGGAAGTCTTACTGTTATTATGACAAGAAAGAACGGCGAAGTTATAAATATTCCTGTTATATGTAGACTTGATACATCTGCTGAAGTTGAAGTATATAATGCTGGTGGGATACTGCAAAAATTTGCTGTTGATTTCGTAGCAAGTAAATAAAAATAATACAAATCTTTTAGGGTAAGGCCCTAAAAGTATTTAGAAGAAATTATAAAATTTTTTCTAAATACTTTTACAAAACTAAAACAATAATTCCCTTTAAAAAGGGGACATTTTCTAAGGATATTCAAATGGCATATACACCACAATTTAAAGTAAAAGCTACCTTTATGAGAGGTGGTACTTCAAAAGGTACTTTCTTTAATATCAAAAATCTTCCCAAAGAAGTACAAAAAGATACAAAAAAAAGAGATAAACTTCTGCAAAGAATTGTAGGAAGTCCTGATGTATACAAAAAACAAATGGATGGCATGGGAGGTGCAAGTTCTAGTACTTCTAAAGCTATTTTAGTTGGGAAATCTGAAGTAGAAGGTCATGATGTAGATTATTATTTTTGTCAAGTAGCAATAGATAAAGATTTTGTTGATATGAGTGGAAACTGCGGAAACTTAAGCTCAGCCGTTGGTCCTTTTGCAATACATGAAGGTTTAGTGCCTAATGTTCCCAAAGATGGTGTTTGTTGTGTAAAAATTTGGCAAGCCAATATCAAAAAAACTATTCTTTGTTATGTCA
>JABSPO010000185.1 GCA_013214625.1 Flavobacteriaceae bacterium | reverse complement strand
GACAGGAGATGTAGCTACGTTACCTGTGGGTTATAGACCATCTAAACGTCAATCGTTTAACGCTATTGCTGACAATGGAGTTGTTAGAGTAGATATTGCTACAAACGGGAACATAATTTTAATGGACATGCCAACAGGAAATAGGTTTAGTCTTTCGGGAATAATGTTTAGAGCAGTGAATTAATTGTAACCTTTTTTGCCCCCAAAAAAACCAACCGAAGAATATTCATTAGCTAACGCTATGGTTGTTTTAGCATTTATTATTCTAAGGTTGGTTTTCTCATGAAGGGTGAGCTTAACACTCTAAGTAGTTGATTAAACACACATACTTGGTCTTGTTATGTTTTTGTAAGTGTAAACAGCATAAGGATTCACCAGTCTTATAATAGATTTGTTGTTAGACAACCAAAACTTCATAACGATGAAAAATGTATACATTATATTACTATTAGTAACCACAAACCTATTTTCACAAGCTCCAGAAGGATTTAATTATCAGGCTGCCATACGAGATGGAGCTGGAGATATTCTAGTATCACAAGCTGTAGGAATGCAATTTAGCATTAGACAAGGTTCTGCTGGTGGTTCGGTAGTTTATACAGAAACATTTAATACTACTACAAGCGCGCTAGGATTGGTCGATGTAGTTATTGGAACAGGAACAACGACAGATAATTTTACTACGCTAGATTGGTCTAACGGGCCTTACTTTCTTGAAACAGCAGTAGATATAACTGGCGGAACAACGTATATTGTTCTAGGAATATCACAGTTAATGAGTACACCATATTCTTTGTATGCAAATACAGCAACAACTTCAGAAGATGCAATTCAAAGAGGAACACCAGGACAAACAACGTATTATGATGGATCTGACTGGGTAGGCACATCACATTTATTTAATAATGGTAGTCGTATAGGTATAGGTACTCCTGCTCCAGGCTATGACCTAGAAGTATTTAATAATGATGATCAAGCAATATTAGCATTAAACAACGGTAATACATCGTATTACCCAAATCAAATAGTATTTGAAAACAGAACAACGATGCAATGGTCAATTAGTGGTCCTAGAGTGGGTACTGAAGATTTTAATTTTTATCGTCGAAAAAATGGAACCTATAGTCTAGCACTAAGTATTGGATCGGACGGTTATTTTGGAATACTAACAGATGATCCTACAAAAGCATTAGATGTAGATGGTGAGGTAAGAATACGAGGTGGTAACCCAGAATATGGAAAAGTATTAATCGCAACAGATACTAATGGAAACACAGCCTGGAGCCAATTAGGAGATACAGATGAAGATTCAACAGAACGAATTATTGATGCTGGTAGTTCAAATTTATGGGTAGATGTAGCAAATAATGATATAACACCTATAGTTTCTGGAAAGGGAACTTATTTGGTTTTTGTTACCTTTCGTTTTAAGATTGCTGGAGGTTCTGGAGATGATAGTGTCGAATTTCGACTAAGAGGAACACGACTTACCTCTAGCGGAAGTTGCTCATCTGCTGGAACTGTAACATCCGATAATACAGGTGAATTAGAAAGCTATGATGATCATCGTAATAAATGGAACTTAGTTTCTTTTCACAAAGCAATGACATTTAATGCAAATAGTTCATGTAATTATAAAATTTTTCTTCAAGTAAATACCGGTTCTCTCCTTAATGATCCTGCAGATGATGATTTTCACTTTGATGATTTGTCAATCTCAGCAATAAGAATTTCAGATTAAAATAAAAAGCTTCCTTATTCGGGAACCTTTTCTTTTATAGTTTCAAAGGTGTTTGTAATGACTGATGTTTTTTATGGTAAAACTATTGATAGATAACAAATAACACCCAAAAGGCAATAATATACTAGACCATTATTATATAAATGATGTCAATTTTAAAGAGAATTAAAGTTTTATAAATTGATAAATAAAAATAATTAAAACCTATGAATTTTTTATATAGTACCATTATAACAAATGAATTTGCAATTATAAAAAACGGAGAAAGTGAATCAGTTACCGCAGATTAAAAGTGAATTCTCGGTGTTAAATTTTCCCTTAAACATTATTTAATTTTTAAAACAGGAAATTATGAAAAGAATTTTATTAGCAGTATTACTTATAACAACCATTAGTTATAGTCAGAGTATTGAACGTCAGGTAATCGGTTCAGCTGGTACAACACTTACAGACGGAGCTACAGCATCTATTGATTTTACTGTAGGAGAATTAGCTATAGCGACTATAACCGATGGAACTATAACATTAACTCAAGGATTTCATCAAGGAGAAATTCAATTGTCAATTAATTTAAGTGCAGTGGCTTATTTACAAGGAGCGGCACTAAATCCAAACTCAGGAGAAGAAACGCTAATGCGAGATGATCTACGCGTTGCTGAAGTCATTCCTACAACAAGTCCTTATGCAGATGCTTTAGTATGTAACGCTAGTGTGTTTACTTCTACTGGGGCTAATGCTATAGTTGACTGGGTGTTTGTAGAACTAAGGGATGAAACAACTAACACAATAATTGTAAATAGTCAATCGGCTTTATTGCAACGTGACGGAGATGTAGTAGGAATAGATGGCACATCAGTATTGAGTTTTACTGCTGCTTCGAGCAATTATTATGTCGTTATTAAGCATCGCAATCATTTGGGAATAATGAGTTCTAGTGCTATAGCATTGTCTAGCTCACCAACAACTGTAGATTTTAATAATTCAGCAAGTCAAATTACTTATGGTAGTAATGCCCAGACAACTTTTGGTATGCCTTCAGGTGTTATAGGCATGTGGGCAGGAAATGTAAATGGAGATAATGTAATTCAATATACTGGAGCAACTCCAGATTCTCCTAGCATATTATCAAATTCATTAAATGATCCTAGCAATTTCTTGAATTTACCAACTTATGTCGTTATGGGTTATAATGTAAATGATGTTGATATGAATGGAGGTGCACAATATACAGGGGCTTTACCAGATACCCCTTTTATTTTACAAAACACGTTGTCACATTCAGGAAATTTTTTGAATTTAAGTACCTATTCAATATTAGAACAAATTCCACAGTAATATAATAACAAACGTAAATAAATCACATTACGCTATTTCTTTTAGTATTAACCTTTAGCCTTAGTGCACAAAAAAGGAACTATAGCTTGAGTTGTATTGTGACTAATTCAGTAACTGGTAATTCCAAAATCGTTGAAAGGGTAGAAGCTTCGGGAACTAAAAAGTTAACTATTACTTGTGAATACGGTAGGTTTGAGTATTAATCACTAGATAAATGAAAAAATTCAATGCCTTACTGACTTTAGTAAGGCATTTTTTATGCGAATTAGTTATTTGTTATTTATGAATGATTAATTTTACATTAAACTATTAAGTATTAAAATGAAGAGCTACCCTTTTTATATTCTATTTATTTTTTTCATAAGTTCCTATGGTCAGGACGATAATAATATCAATGATTTATTAGAAAAAATTGACCTAACTATCGATGAGCCTCAAAAATTAATTTTATTAGACAGTGTAGCTACTATAATGTTTGATAGTAATCATAATCTTACAGAAAAAACATTATACGAATCATATTTATTAGCTAAAAAACTGAATAACAAAGTGTTAATGCTTAAAAATATAGAAGACATAGTAATGTACCATGAATTTGGTGGAGAGGGAAAAATGGAACCAGGAATAAAGTTAGCTGAGGCTTTTTTAGCTGCCGAAAAGAAATTAGGAAATGTAAAATCAGTTGCGGACTTACATTTTTATTTAGCTAGGTATTATTTAATAAATAATGAAGCAAATAGTAAAGTAGTTGAGAGTTATGATAAAGCTATCAATGGGTATATAAATGATTCTATACTTCGTAATCATCGTGACTTGGGTAGAATATATTATATGGCTGCAAGTACAATATTTCATATGAGTAATGACATTAAAGCATTGCACTATGCAGAAGAGTCACTTAAGCGATATAAACAATTAAAACATGAAAGAGGAACAAATAATGCCAGATCAGTACAAACTGAGTTGTTAAGTAAAAATGGATTATATAAAGAAGCTAAACAAATTAGAGATATTATCATAAAAAGTGCGCTGAAAAATGATAATACGTATTTAATTTCTAGGTTATATGTAGATGAAGCTAATGATTATCAAATGCAGAAACTATATCATAAAGCTAAAGAATCTTATTTGAAAACTCTTCCTTATGCAAAAAAGATGATTCATGATTTACCACATTTAGAATATTATATTTATTCAAATTTATCTCAAATTTATCTTGATGAAAATAAAAACCAAAAGGCCCATGAATTTATTAAAAAATTAGAAAAAGTAGACACTGTTTGGAGAGGAAGTGCTGAATATTATTTAGCAAAAGCAAAATATCTATTCAAGGAGAATAAAACGGATAGTGCGTTGTTTTATGCTAAAAAACAATATGGGTTTGAAAAAATGGGAGAGTCAAATTACTTGCTACTGAAATCTCAAAAACTATTAGCAGCTATTTATGAAGGAAAAGGAGATATAGATAATGCATTAAAAGTTAATAAATCATATCTAAAACTTAAAGATTCTATAGATGGTGTGATTAAAAACAATGTGTACTACTATTATCAAACACGTTATGAAACAAAGAAAAAGGAAGCAACTATTAAAGTTTTAGAACGTGATAAACAAATTGAAAAACAAAAGCGAAAACAACAAATGATACTATTATCCTCTTTAGTATTGTTAACTCTTTTATTAGGACTTTTTATCCGCTATAGAATGGTTTTAAAGAATAAATTATTGATTCAAGAGATAAAAAATAATAAACAAGAGCTAAACCGTTATACGGGACAATTAATAAAGAATAATGAAAAGACAGCAGCCTTGTACGAAGAATTAGAGAAAATGAAAGTATCATCTAATACTTCAGATTTTAAAAACTTGGAAACCTTATTAAATACAAGGTTACTAACCAATGAGCAATGGGATACTTTTAAGGAGCGATTTACAAGTGTTTATCCTAACTTCTTTTATGAATTAAGAAATAAAGGCTTAGAGTTTTCAGATGCAGAAGAACGACTTTTAGTTTTAGAAAAATTGAATCTAAAACCTAAAGAAATGGCAGCTATTTTAGGTATTGCCAATTCAAGTGTAGCAAGGTCAAAACACCGATTAAAGTCTAAATTAGGAATTGATAAAACCATAGATTTAATAGAGTTTCTTAATTTATAATTTTTCAAGGATAGTTTTTTTTAACAAAGTTTTAGTTTCAAATACCATACTCAGTAAAATATCTGTTGAGTATAGGTGTTTTTTTTTACAGTTTTTTGTTGATTATGTTTCTAATCAGCGCCTCCATATATTATTGTTTATTAGGTTTTTAAAGGGTTGTCCGCTTTTTGTCTATCCTTAAACCTATGCTTTTTAGCGATCTAAATATAGATTAGCATTAAAATTAAAGAACCACAATATTGGATGTTAGTCTTGTTTAAAAAATAGGGTGGTTTGTTTTTTTGCTGTCTATACAATAGAAAACAAAAGTAAACACATGAAAAAAACGTTAATCGTATTGGTGCTCGTAATATGTCAAGTATTAATAACTCAAGTGCAAGCACAATCATTCAATTATCAAGCAGTAGTTAGAGATGCTTCTAATACTGTAGTTGTAAACCAATCTATAGGAGTGCAATTAAAAATAATTGAAGGTAGCCCTACAGGTACAATTGTATATACCGAAACACATTTAATAACTTCTAATGGATATGGAGTTATAACATTGTCAGTAGGAGCAGGAACAACAACAGATACCTTTAGTACTATAAATTGGAGTCTGCAAAATCAATGGTTAGCTATTTCAGTAGACATCTCTGGAGGTATAAGCTATGTTGCTATGGGAACTTCAAAATTACAACATGTTCCGTATAGTTCATACGCTAAAACTAGCGGAGATAAAGCCTTTTCTACTAATGCCAATGTAACAAGTAATACTCCAGGAGTAATTGCTACTGATGATTTTGTATTTGGAAGCACACAGTTAGCGAATGATATAGCTGTAACTACTGATGATAACAGGATGTTTTTTGACAAAAGTAAGGGTGCCTTTAGGGCAGGTTCAGATTTTAATGAATGGGATGATGCTAAGGTCGGTAATTATAGTGTAGCTCTAGGACAAGATACTGAAGCATCTGGGGAAGCTTCTTTTTCTGTAGGGGCAAGTTCCAAAGCTATTGGAAACTATTCTGTAGCGATTGGGGATAGTTCTGATGCTAATGGATACGCTTCGGCAGCATTTAATTCAAGTACACAAGCAAATGGTGATAATTCATTTGCTACTGGAAGATGGTCAGTAGCTGAAAGTTATGGGCAAACAACAATTGGACTCCACCCCACAATTGGTACAGGTAATACCAATACTTATATAGGAACAGATAGATTATTTGTTTTGGGAAATGGAGCAACATTAGGTAGCCGAAGTGATGCCTTAACAATATTAAAGAATGGTAATACCACTTTAAATGGAAAATTAACTATAGATGGAGATAATCAAGGAGCAGGAACTTCTTATACATTACCAGCACAAGATGGAGCAATTGATCAAGTGATGACAACAGATGGTTCTGGAAATATTTCGTGGTCAGCAATACCAGTTGATGGAGATTCCGATCCTACAAATGAAATAGAACTACCAGCAGGTGGAACAAATGGTCAACTATTAGGGGTTTCAGCTTTGGGAGTACAGTGGTTAGATGCTGATGAAGTAGTACCAGATATTACAAACATTAACAATACGAGTATCACAACAACAGCTTTAACAGTAATTAATTTACCGACATTCTCTGCCAATATTATTACAGGAATGGCTGTTAGCAGCACAGGTTGGACAAAATCCAGTGGTACATGGCGAACAAACGGAACGTCTGGTTTGCATAATAATGGAAGCCATTTCAATATATCAACAGGTGATTTTACGGCTCCAGTAGATGGATTTTATATGTTCTCAGCCCAAGTTAGAATTGATGGAATAAATACAGGTTATGCGCGATTATTAATTGCAATTAACAATAGTACGGACGTTAATAATGGTTTGCATGCCATAAGAAATTCGGATACGTCATCTGCTTCTTTTGATACGATGAGTGTAAGTGGAGTTGTTCAGTTAACTGCAGGAGACATAGTTTCTGTTTATGTCAGCAGCTCTAATGATACATCATTTACAATTCAAGGAGAATCAGGTTTTAATGGGTATTTAATAAACAGGTTGTAAAAAAACATATAAAGAAGGCTAAAAAATAGGTGATTTTTTGATTTGGTTGTTAAAATATTACAAGTCTT
>JABSPO010000184.1 GCA_013214625.1 Flavobacteriaceae bacterium | reverse complement strand
AAACCACCATTTGAACCTCCTGCATATAAAGCATAAGGAACACTTAATAATTGGCTAGCACCACTAATAGTATATGTGTTACCACCAGCTAAGTCTGTTTCTGTTTTAATATAATAAGTTCCTGTTGACCAGTCAATACTAGCAAATGTACCAGAAACTATATTTCCAGTTCCTATTTCTAAACTAGCCAATCCGTTTGCATTGGTTGTAGGTGTTTGTGTTTCGACATATACAGGAGTTCCAGTATCACTTCCTTGTAGTATTGATATTTGCATTCCTACCATTTGGTTTGCAATTAAGCCGTTAGCTGCATCTCTAACAACTGCCTGGTAACTCATTTTTTGTGGTGCTTGTGCAAAAGCAGCCATGTTTAGTAATAATATTGTTATAAGTGTGTATATTTTTTTCATCTTCTTAGTTTTTTAGGATTTTAAATGTCTTTATTGTTTTGTTGCCTTTGGTTACGCTTAACAAATAGATTGCTTTGGGGTACCTTAACATTGAAATAGTGGTGTTTTTATCCGCTATTTTATTATTGCTAAGTATTCTACCTGAATAGTCAAATAATTGGTAGGATAATCCTGAAGCATCAGTGTTTCCGATAGATAGGTTTATCATGTCGGTAGTTGGGTTAGGATAGACTTTAGCATATAGGTTAATTTCATGTTCTTCTACACCTAATAGTACTTGTATTTCAATAGGCTGTTGTACTCCTTGCGAAACTGAACCTGCTGTGTCTGTACTGGTAATGTAAAAAGCTTGTCCAACTGTATAGGAGACGCTTCCCCCGGCACCTGTTGCATTTGCGCCCGAACTCACGGTGTTTTCTTGCGCATTTGTTGCGAGCATACCTATACTAAACAGGAAGGCTACATAGTACCTTGTTTTTTTGTTCTTCATAATTTTGAGTTTGCTTAATTAATTTTAATGCAAAGTAGTATTGCAAACTCTTATTAAGAAAAATATGTTGTAGATGGATCTTTTTTGTTGTGGATGATTTACTCCATCAGCTCAAGAAAGGGTTTTTGATAACTTTTTGACAATGGAACGGGTATATTATTTACATAAACTTGTTGAGAACTCCAACTAGTTATACGTTCCCTATTGATAATATATGACCTGTGAATTTTAATAAAATTATTTTCAGGCAAGATTTTCATTATTTGTTTTAAAGACATTCTTTCTGTGTACATGACATTTTTAGTATAAATTTCGACATACACATTATCGGCTTTTACGTATAAAATATCTTTTTGCTCTATTTTTATAAATCCTTTATGGGTTCTAATTTGTATAAAAGCTTCGTCCTCTTTCTTAATTAGAGTAATTGTCTCTTGTGAAAATTGTTTTGTATTGGCTAAGCATATTTCTATAGAAGAGAATAAATCAACTTTGTTAAACGGCTTAATAATATAACCACTAGGATTAGTCAAAGTTGCTTTTTCAATAATTCCTTTATTAGTATAAGAAGTCAGATAAATAAATGGAATTTGAAAACTATCTTTTAATTGTTGTCCTAACTCAATCCCTTCAGTACCATTATATAAGTTTATATCTAATAAAGCAAGGTCTACTTTATGGTTATCTATTATATTCAATGCTTCATCTATATTTCTAGCTTTTCCTACAACAATATAACCCAATTCTATAAGCATAGATTCAGCCATATGTGCAATAAGCACTTCATTTTCTACGATAAGAATATTTACTTGCTCCGACATTAGAATTCAAAGCTATTCTTTTTTTTTGTTTTTTCTAAAAAATGAAGGTAAATGTAGAGGAATTGTTGTTTTTGTAAGTCATTTCTGCATTAATTTGTTGGGCAAACATTTTGACTAGATTTAAGCCTGTAGAATTATGTATGTTATTTTCCCAATCATGCTTTAACCCAGGACCATTATCGTATATTTTTAATTCGTACTTTTCGTTTAAAACCGCCTTTAAGCTAACTACGATGCTTCCTTCTTTTACATGAGTAAATGCATATTTATAAGAGTTTGTTATCAATTCGTTTATTATTAATGCTAAATAAACAGACTTTGATACATCTATAGTTACATTACCACACCTAACTTCTGTTTTTATATTTTTATCACTTGGAGCTACGGAACTTTCTATTGATTTAACAAGATCTTCAATATATTCTTTAAAGCTTATTTTAGTATGGTTGTCATACTCGTGTAATTTTTCATGAATTATTGAAATAGCTTTAATTCTATTAATTCCATCTTGTAAGGCTATTTTAGCTTCAGGGTTCTCAATTTGTTTTTCTTGAAAATAGAGTAGACTAGTTAATATCGTAAGGTTATTTTTTACTCGATGATTCACTTCTTCTAAAAGCATTCCTATTTCTTCCTTTTGTCCTTCAATGATTTTATTTCGTTTCTTAAGTCTTTCTTTTTCATGTTCGATAACAGTCGTTTTTTCTGTCACTGCATTTTCAAGTTCTATTTGTCTTTTAAATAACCTACTTGTTCTCCATTTATAAAATATAAAAAAGGTTATTAGCATCAAAAAAAACACTACAGCTTTAAACCACAGTGTTTCCCACCAAAAGGGTTCAAATTCGATCGCTATTTTGGGAGATATAGTCACTCCATTAGCGCCAACAACTTTTATGTATAAATTATAATTTCCAGTAGGTATATTTTTAAAATTTAACGTTGTTTTACGCTCATGATTTATCCATTCATGTATTGAATCTTTTGTTTTTGTTAACGCATATTCAAAATAAATTTTATCTTCATAGCCCCAGTCTAAAGCGCTATACGTAAGCGTTAATTTATCTTCAGGCAATACATTAATACTGTTTTTATCAATATTAAGTTTTTTAAATCCCTTATTATTTGTTTTATATTTTTTTAAAATAAGCTTAGGCTCCTTTAACTCTTTTCGTTCTTTTTCAGGGTCAAAACGTATCATTTTACTTGTTGTTCCCCATATAATAGATCCATCATCATATTTATGAACTGCTGGAGTAAAGTCCGTCAGAAAAGCACCAAAATCTACACCAAAATTTCTGACTTCATATTTTAATTCATTATTAAAATTTAATAATGAAATCCCTCTATCTGTTGCAATCCAATACCTTCCATCATCTCCTTGTATAAAAGAACGAATACTTTTCGAAATAAGGCCTTGTTCCTGTTGTATATTAAATAATTTATCTCCTTTTAACACATAAGCTCCCTCAGTGGCTGTTCCAATCCAAATATGACCTTTTCTATCTTCATAAAAACAAGTGATTTTACTGTTTTTCAACTTTTCAATTGTTGCTACAGCATTATTTTTAATAACATTTACACCATTATTATCTGTACCTACCCATACTCTGCCTTTGGAATCTGTAAATAATTTATTGGTTTTATTACCTGCTAAACCATTAGATGTATTAATTAAATAAAAATTAGTACCATTATATTTTATCAGGCCATTATCTCTAGAGGTAAACCATATATTTTCATTTAGATCTTTTTCTGCTGAAAACAAAATGTTTCCTTGTCCTAATTCTGGGAAATAATGAAAGATAAACTCATCTTCAGAAAATTTCAAACAACCTAATCCATAAGTAGCTCCCCATGTATCCCCGTTATCTTTAAATGCCAAATCCCAAATATAATACGCACGCGGATTTTTATGATCAGCTTCATTATAAAAAGTCTCTAATTTTCCTTCCTTAGTTTCCTTTATAAGATTCCCTCCGTTTGTACAAAACCAATTATCACCGTGGTTATCTATAATAATATTAGGCACCGGTCGTTTAAAATCATGATTTGATACCGAAAATAAATTTTCATTAATTCTCCCAATACCGTCAAATAAATCAGATCCCCAAATATTATTTTTATCATCTATAAAAACCTCAAAAGTATGCCTACCAGGAAGTCCATCATTTTCAGTAAAATAATCTAACTTAGTTTTATTTAGGTTCACAATACCTCTACCGTAAATATTAAACCAATATCCTTGATCATTTTTACTTATTGAATAAATATTATCATATTTCGGGTTAAAAAAATCATGTCTCCAAATGGAGTCGTTTTTAAACTGCATCAACCCTCCCTCAAATAAACCTATCCAAACTCCCTGGTCATCTTCATAACAATCAGAAAGGACTCTTTTAGGTAATCCTTTACCTGCCTTATAATGCAATATTTTTTTATCATCAAAACAAATAAATCCTTTATGATCATCTAAGCCAACCCAATATTTCCCTCGTGTATCATGATATATTCCTTTTACTATATTGGAGGGGATTCCTGTGTTTTTATTATAAACGGTGAAATAATTATTTTCCAATTTAATTAAACCGTATTTTTCTGTTCCAAACCAAATTGCACCGTTTCTATCTTGAGTTAACTTATTTATATTTGGCGTTTCTATCTGTGGTATCTTTATTAAAAATAATTTTTCTCCTTTTATATAGCATAAACCAGAGTCTGTACCTATCCATAATTTACCTTCTGAATCCAATAATAATTCATTGATAGTACCTGAAGGTAAAAGCGAGTTTTTATCATAAATAACATAATTAAATCCATCATATTTACATAGTCCAGCCCCTGGAGAACCTATCCACATATATCCTTCATTATCTTGCTCGAAACATCGTGTAGAATTGGTGAAAAAACCATGAGCTAAATCTTGATACACAATGTTTTTAGTAGCATTATCTTTAAATACAAAAGGAGAAGATTTTAAAATTTCACTTGGTATAAGAGGTTTAACCACAAGGTTAAATTTTCCTTTTTTTGGTTTATCGAAATTTTTAAAATATAAAGTATCTGGAATTATGGTTACCAACGTTTTATTAATACTACTTTGAGGAATATTAGGTATTACCTCTTTTATTGTTCTGGATTTATTAATTTTTACTTTTAATAGTTTTGGGATTCCTACCATAGGTTTCCATATCAATTCACCACTAATGGGATCTTGTAAGGAATATTTTTTTTGTCCCAGTACATTAGTAGTGAAAATCAGGAATAAAATTAGTATGTAAAAACTACGTAACATCATATAATAATACAATAGTATTACTAAATGATTTAATCCTGAAATTTATGTTGTAGATAATCTTAATTTGTTGTGAATGGTTTCATTATAATTTACCCGTTGAAAATAAATGTGAAGATGAATAGGGGGAATGACAATAGTTACTACAAATAATGATATAAAATAGACGCTTTTTTAGTGAAATTAACTTAATATTGAGCCTGTCGAAATAGTTGTTGTAAATAAGAACTTCGACAAGCCCAGTTTGACAATAGGAACGTTATTTTGAACGTTCTTTTAAAACAGCTTCAATGTCCTTTAATGTAAATCCTTTTGCTTTTAAAAGGATGAGGTAGTGGTACATCAAATCAGCCGCTTCATTTTTAAATAAATTAGCATCATTATCTTTTGCTTCAATAACTAGTTCTACAGCTTCTTCACCTACTTTTTGAGCAACTTTATTAATTCCGCTGCGGTATAATTGGTTAGTATATGAACTTTCGTCATTGTCATCTATTCGTTGGGAAATTGTTTGTTCTAATTCATACAAAAAACCTCTTGCCGTTTCTGAACCAAAACAGGTAGTTGTCCCTTTATGACAAGTCGGTCCAACGGGATCAGCCTTAATTAAAATAGTGTCATTATCACAGTCCACTTCAATAGACTTTACAAATAGTAAGTTACCAGACTCTTCTCCTTTGGTCCACAGTCTGTTTTTACTTCTACTATAAAATGTAACTTTATTTTTTGCTTTCGTTTTTTGAAAAGCTTCATCGTTCATATACCCTAACATTAATACTTGTAATGTAGTATTGTTCTGAACTATTACTGGTACTAAACCATCTCCTTTTTTGAAATCTATAGTCATTATTTTATGCTGTTTTATTTTCAGTAATTCTAACTGGAATATTTTTGTTTTGTAAATATTTTTTAAGTTCAGGAATTGGTATCTCATTATAGTGAAATATACTAGCTGCTAAACCAGCACTTGCTTCTGTATTGGTAAATAAATCATAAAAATGAGCTTTTGTACCAGCTCCACCAGAAGCAATAACGGGGATGTTAATCGCTTTGCTAACCTCATTGGTTATATCCATAGCAAACCCTGCTTTTGTACCATCATTATTCATTGAGGTTAATAAAATTTCTCCCGCCCCTAATTCAGTAACTGTTTTTGCCCACTCAATAGTTTTTAATGGGGTGCTAGTTCTTCCTCCATGTATAAAAACCATCCACTCACCATCTACAAACTTCGTGTCAATGGCAACTACTACACACTGACTTCCGTATTGATTAGCGATTTCAGATATTAATTCAGGGTTTTTAACTGCAGATGAGTTTATGCTTACTTTATCTGCTCCAGCTTTAATAATTTTCTCAACATCCGATAGGCAATTAATTCCACCACCTACAGTAAACGGAATATTAATTTCTTTAGCAATTTTCTGTACTAAATCAACCAAAGTTTTTCTGTTTTCTACAGTTGCAGTAATATCTAAAAATACCAATTCATCTGCTCCTTCTTCTACATATCTTTTAGCTAGTTCAATAGGATCACCAGCATCTTGAATGTCGATAAAATTGATTCCTTTTACTGTTCGTCCATCTTTGATATCTAAACAAGGAATGATTCTTTTTTTTAACATTGTACTAAATTATAAAATTAGAGAAAGTTCTTTTAAGGTAATGTTTCCTTCATAAATTGCTTTTCCTAAAATAGCACCTTCACAACCGATTTCTTTTAAAGTAACTAAATCGTCTATATCAGAAACACCACCACTAGCAATCAAATTTATTTTTGTAGCCCCCAAAATCTCTTGGTATAATTCATTAGAGGCTCCTTGAAGCATTCCGTCTTTAGAGATATCTGTACAAATTACATTAATAATTCCTTTTGCTTCATAATTTTTAATGAAGTCCAATACATCTAGTTCAGAATGTTCTAACCATCCGTTAGTAGCGATTTTTCGGTTTAAACAATCAGCACCTAAAATTATTTTGTCATTTCCATAAGTAGTTAGCCAGTTTAAAAACTGAGTTGGATTATTGGCTGCAATACTACCTCCTGTAATTTGACTTGCACCAGACTCAAAAGCTATTTTTAAATCTTCATCAGATTTTAATCCCCCTCCAAAATCAATTTTTAAGTTTGTTTTAGAGGCAATTTGTTCTAATATTTTATAATTGATAATATGCTTCGATTTTGCGCCATCTAAATCCACTACATGTAAATATTGAATCCCGAAGTCTTCAAATTCTTTGGCAACTTCTAATGGGCTTTCATTGTATATTTTTTTGGTATTGTAGTCGCCTTTCGTAAGGCGAACACATTTACAATCTATTATGTCTATTGCTGGGAT
>JABSPO010000183.1 GCA_013214625.1 Flavobacteriaceae bacterium | reverse complement strand
TTTAATATGAAAAATTCGATCTTGCCCCATGAGTAATTCTTCATCAAACAAGTCTTTCCCTATTAAAAATGTTTTTTTCCATAATACATCAGGTAAATACCAACTTACTTTTAATGCAATAAAATCCTCTAACAAAGTACCTGTCAATATTGTTCTTTTTTCCTTATCAAATAGTTCTCTATAATCGTCTTTAAAAAATGCTGTTTTAGAAACTACACCATCAATAGTTTCTGAACTTAATAATTTCTGTACTTTTAATAACAAAAAATCCTGATGCATAATATCATCACTATCAAACCAGTTGATATAATCTCCATTAGAAAGTTTGTATCCATGATTTCGACAAGAACATGCTCCTTTAATCTTATTTTCAGGCCTTTTTACTAAACTAATTTTTTTTCCTTCTTTAATATAATCACTAATAACAGTATACGTTCCATCTGTAGAGTGGTCATCAACAATGATACACTCCCAATTTTGGTAGGATTGCTCAAGAATTGATTTGAGAGTTTCTAGTATTAAACCCTCTCTATTAAAAACTGGAATAATTATCGACACCAATGGCATGTTATTACTCATTCCTTATAAATTAAGATATTGTTTCACCTCGTTCTTAGTCATACCAATTTTAGTTAAATACCATCCAAAAAGCTTATTGCTAAAAAAGTATCTATTAAATAAATTATTTTTCAACGCAAATAAAAACTTAGCTTCTCTCTTTACAACAGGTAAGTTACCCATGTCTTTCGGTGTATCATTATTATTGTTAGACACAATATCTAGATACATTGAAGTTACCGTATTTCCCATATGATATACAAAATTATAATTTGTTGACAAACGCCATAACCCTGACTGAACTGGGGGAGAATCTATATATAGTCCTTCGCCACTTGCAAGTCGTTGTAAATTTGATTTAAACTCATACGCAGGAAAAACTGCTCTCTTAAATGTTGCTACAAAATGTCCCGCACCAATTAAAGCTCTCGATTTTCCTTTTTCCTGATACGTAATTCCATATTTTTTATGAATGTCTTTATAAAAACCTTCGTTACCTATACTCTTAGCAAAATGCTCTAATCCTTCGGGACTTTTAATTTCTGTTACTTTAATGTTTTTATTAAACAGATTATCAAAATAGATATTTGCCGTTAACTCTCTAAAGCCTTTGGAATATGAAAATGGACACACCATTCCAGCTTTAGGGTAATCAATAAATATATTTTCTACAGCATCTTGCCAGCCTGAAGTAAACAACACATCTGCATCGGAGATAGTTATCAAGGGTTCTTTTACCGAATTGATAATTTTATATAATGAATTTATTTTCCCTATGCCGGATTTTATTTGATATAATTCATCTATTCTATTCGCTTCAAATTCTACTGCCAAATAATCATTCACTTCTTTACAGCAACCATTACTTGCAATACTTATTCTGGTATTAGAGTGAACTGTTGTATATAAAGATTCTAAACAAAGTTTTAAGACCTCTAACGACTCTTTAAAAAAATCATTTAAGTTAGGTATATATACAGGTATTACTATTCTATGATATGTATCATCAATCTCTACCTTATCTTTTTTAGCTGGATTACTACCAATTCTCATAGCTCTAGTTTAATTTGATAAATACTTTACATATTTTTTAATTCCTTCCTCTGCCGAAAGTAATTCTCTTCCTAGTACAGATTTCATTATAGTAACATCTGGACACCTACGCATCATATCGCCTTCTTTTAATGCTGGTAAATGAATTATTTTTGAGGAACTATTCGTTATTTTTATAATTAAATTTACCAACTCTACTATGGTGAATTCTATATCACTTCCAATATTAATTACATCATTGTTTAACAAACCGTCATTGTGAATTTTTACTATTGTATCAATATTGTCATCAATATAACAAAATGTTCTGGTCTGTAATCCATCACCATAGATAGATATATCTTTATTTTTCAATGCTAAATCAACAAATTTTGGTATTACAAAATCAGCACTCTGGTTAGGCCCATAGGTATTAAAAAACCTAAAAACAGTATAATCTAAATCAAATTCTTGTTGGTACGATTTTAAAAATGCTTCTCCAACATTTTTAACTATAGCGTACGGTAATTTAGAATTCAAAGGTGTTGTATGCTCATTTTGAGGTATTTCAAAAGGTTCTCCATAGACTTCAGAAGATGATGAGAAATATATTTTTTTTACATTGGTGTTTTTTGACAGATTTAAAACATTCTCGAATCCCTTAATATCTTCTAAAACCCACAACGGATTATTCAGTGTTCTTTGTACACCAACTACCGCTGCTAAGTGAAATACATAATCAAAATGAAATGTGTGAAAAATAGCTGAAATATCATTATAATTATTCACATTGCATTTTATAAAAATGACATTTTCCTTCTTAGGAATTTTATCTTTACTGCCCGTTAATAAATTATCGGCAATAATGATTTTATTTGACGCATCTTCTGAAAGTTTATCTACTAATGAACTTCCTATATTCCCTGCCCCTCCTGTTACTAATATATTCATTTATTATCTTTTTAAGAACATTGCTATACTATTCATATAATCTTCTGACACTTGTTTAATGCTATACTTATCCCTATAACGTGCACGTAGTTGTCTACTTAATTCTATAGCCTCTGTATTATTTAATGTCTTTACTAATTTTAGTTGTTCTTCTAAACCTTTTTGAGAGCCATCATACCAAAACTTATATGCTGGTAAACGCTCATTCATTGCTCCTACTCTAGTACTAATTAAAATTTTCCCTGAAGCCATTGCTTCAATACCGGTTAATGGTCCTGCCTCTTCTGAAGATGAAATAATAAAACAATCATTTTCTTTAAAAGCATTTATTACTTCATTACAAGCTATTTGCCCTTTAAATTCTATACGTGAATTACCTTTAGCCAAGCTCTCAAGTTTCTTTCTTTCCAAACCGTCTCCAAAAATATATAAAAAATCTGATTCAGCACATACTTTATTAAATGCATTAATTACATTATGCACTTGCTTTTCAGCAGATAATCGAGATAGTGTGAAAAATCGTGAAATGGAGTCCTTAACTTTTATTTTTAACAAATCGCTTTCAGCATAAGCACATTGATCTATTACTGTAAAATTTATATTACAAATCTTAGCTAATTGTACTGCATTCTTTTTAGAATGATGAATAAACAATGACACTTTTGAAAGCCAAGAATAATTTAAAGCAACAATGTCATTATTAATTGTTCCTGTAGTTCTAAAGACAACTGGTATTTTATGCTTATAAGCAGCACCTATAATTTCTTCTAGATAGTTGGAATACACCTGAGCGCAAACAAATATCAGGTCATAATTAGGCAATTCTTTTTGTAAGTACTTAGCTTTTAACCTTTCTATTTTTAAAAGTTTTTTAACAAAAGGGATACTCAAACTTTTAGGTGAAACGATTACATTACTGTGCAGAAGTGACAATAATTTTAATATACATCTAATAAAAAATGATTTTTGAAAAATTTCTTTAGTCAAGCTTGTATAGTCAATGACTCCAAAAGACATTACTTGAGATTTCTCAAAATAATGAGCAGTAGAGATTACTTTAACTTCATATTTTTTCGCAAAAACTGAAGCTATAAAACCCGTTTCTAATTCTCTACCTCCAAATTCACCAATTGGACCAATAATAAGTATTTTATCTTTGTTTAACCTCACATTTATTGTTATTCCTACTATATTGTATTTAACAAATTATACAAATAATATATTTCCTCTTTAAGTGAAACTTGATGATTCCCAACAAAAAAACCATTCTCATCAAGATATTTAGCATTCTTCATTTCTCCAAAAATCTCATAATCAAAATACTTTAGCACATCGTTTTTTGTAAAATCTCCTGTTACGATTGGGCGACAATCAATATTATTATCGGTTAATGTTTTCACAACATCTTTGCGCTTAATGCTAGATGCGGGTTTTATTATTAAACTAAAACCAAACCAACTACTGCTAGATACCTCTTTTTGAATGTGAAAATCGGGGTGGTTTTTAAACAACTCCTGAAATAATATTGCATTATCACGGCGTTTTAGCAAAAAATCTGGTAATTTCTTTAATTGCTGTACACCAATCGCTCCAGACATTTCTACTGGACGAACATTATAACCAGGTAACACAAAACGAAACGATTCTGTAAACCAGTCGTCACTTTTAGTAGCTACTTTATTTTCTTTAGGCAAATGCCTTGTCCAGCCATGAGCCCTTAATGCAATTAACACGTGATATAGCTCTTCATCATCAGTGACCACTAATCCACCTTCCATAGTTGCCATATGGTGAGAAAAAAAAGTTGAGAATGTTCCCATTACACCAAAAGTACCAGCTTGTTTCCCTTTATATTCTGCGCCCATAGATTCGCAATTATCTTCTAA
The DNA here is from genome assembly GCA_013214625.1 of Flavobacteriaceae bacterium. GTDB lineage: Bacteria > Bacteroidota > Bacteroidia > Flavobacteriales > Flavobacteriaceae. Next base: position 2,994 of record JABSPO010000183.1, on the reverse strand, counting down.
TAAAATAATATTTTTGCCTTCTATTAATTTATTTATAGCATCAAAATCGTTTGGGTTTCCTAAAAGGTTTACAGCAAAAATCATTTTTGTATCGGCTGTAATAGCCATTTCTAATTGATTTAAGTCGAAATTTAATGTTTCTAAATCTACATCTACAAACTTTAATTTTAATCCGTATTGATATAATGGGTAGTAAGTAGTAGACCAAGAAACTGCTGGCACAATAACTTCATCACCACGTTTTAATTTTGGGTTTTTAGTATAAAACAAGGCTGCAACTGCTAATAAATTAGCCGAAGAACCTGAGTTTACCATTACACTATATTTAGAACCTACAAAGGTTGAAAACTCTTCTTCAAATTGATTGACATGTTTACCCATAGTATACATATCTGAAGCTACAACTGCATTTATAGCTTCAATTTCTTTGTCATCCCAAGTAGATGTGGCTAATGGATATTTAATCATTTAAAACTGTATTTTTATAAAATTCATAAGTTTTAGCTATACCATCTTTTAGTGATGTTTTTGCTTGCCAACCAAATGCTTTCAATTTAGTGTCGTCTATTAATTTTTGCATCATCCCTGTTGGCTTTGATATATCGTGAATAAACCTACCTTTAAAGCCTACAACTTCTGCAACTGTTATGTAGTAATCATTTATGGTCCAATCTGTACCTAAACCAACATTTGTGTTTTGTGGTAAAGTAGAAAAATTTTCTATGGCATAAAATATAAAATCAGCTAAATCTTCGGCAAACATAAATTCACGTCTTGCTTCTCCTGTTCCCCAAATCAATACCTCTTTATCATTATTTTTAACTGCATCGTGAATTTTCTTAATGACAGCAGGAATCATATGGGAATGTTGTGGAGAAAATGTATCGTGTCTCCCGTATAAATTACAAGGAATAATAGTTTTGTATTGAAAAAAATCGTTTTCCTTATTTATATATTCACATAAACGTGTAGAAACAATTTTAGCTAATGCATAACCTTCGTTTGTTGGCTCTAATTCGCCTTTAAGAATTAATTCTTCCTGTAAAGGGTTCGAGGCTAAACGAGGATACATACACGAACTAGAAAAGTTAATAACCTGTTTTACTTTACTTTTTTGTGCCGCCATGATAACATTACGACCAATATCTAAATTCTTAACTAAAAAATTAACTGGATTCGCCATATTAGCTTGTATGCCTCCAACTAATCCTGCCGCATGAATCACTAAATCTGGTTGATGTTTTTCAACATATGATTCTACCGCTTGTTGATTTTCTAAATTAAGTTCCTGACGTTTAGGCGTCAAAAAAGTATGGTTTTTAGCACTTGGATGCTCCAAAATGTTTTTACCAACCATTCCTGTATTTCCTGTTAAGAAAATCTTCATCTTAATAAGTGTTTTTGTAGTTAACAACGTATTCTAAATCATGCTTAACCATTATTTTAACTAGTTCTTCAAAAGATGTTTGTTGTGGATTCCAACCTAACTGTGTTCTTGCTTTTGTTGGGTCACATAAAAGTGTTTCTACTTCGGCTAAACGATAATAATTAGAGTCTACTTCTATTAATACTTGTCCCGTTTTAACACAAAGTCCCTTTTCATTTTCTGCAATTCCCTCCCATTTTATGTCGTAACCTGCTTCTTTAAAAGCTAACTCACAAAATGTTCTTACGGTATGCTGAACACCAGTTCCAATTACATAGTCTTCTGGAATATCTTGCTGTAGCATTAGCCACATACATTCTACGTAATCTTTAGCATAACCCCAATCACGTTTGGCGTCTAAATTACCTAAGTATAATTTTTCTTGAATACCTTTAGCTATTCTTGCTGCACCTAATGTAATTTTACGTGTTACAAAAGTTTCACCTCTACGTTCAGATTCGTGATTAAATAAAATACCATTAACCGCATACATACCATAAGATTCACGATAGTTTTTGGTAATCCAATATGCATAAAGTTTTGCTACAGCATAAGGTGAACGTGGATAAAACGGTGTAGTTTCTGTTTGCGGAACTTCTTGTACTTTTCCGTAAAGCTCTGACGTAGATGCTTGATAAATACGTGTTTTATCAGTTAACCCACAAATTCTAATTGCTTCCAATAGCTTTAAAGTTCCTACACCATCGGTTTCTACAGTATATTCCGGCATATCAAAAGATACTTTAACATGCGATTGTGCAGCTAAATTGTATATTTCATTTGGTTGAATTTCTTGTACTAAACGGATCAAATTAGAACCATCAGTCATATCACCATAATGTAACTTAATGTTTTGATTTTTATGTTGATCCCTTAATAAGTTATCTATATATAAATGCTCTATTCTATGTGTATTAAACGTAGAGCTTCTACGAATAATCCCATGAACCATGTATCCTTTCTCTAATAAAAGCTCGGCTAAATACGAACCATCTTGACCATTTACACCTGTAATTAACGCTATTTTCATTATTGTTATTATTGTTTAATCTAATAGAACTCCCCCTTTTTTTATGACACAAAATATAATACTATAAACCGTAAAGTTATCAACTCCAATTTATTTCTCTTTTAATCACCTTTGCTGGATTACCCCCTATAATAGTATTCTTTTCTGTAAAATGGCCTCTTACAACCGAATTGGACGCAATTACACAACCATCAGCAATAATTGTTCCTTGATATATTTTGGCTTCTGCCCCTATCCAAACATGATTACCAATTACTATATTTTTATTTTTCTCTATTCTCCCTTTATAATCAATGGCATGAAAATCTTCATCTAAAAACTCACAACCCCATGCTATTGCGCAGTTATCTCCAATTTTCAGCCCGTGCATAATAATTAATTTAGTATTGACGTTAATATAACCGCCACAACCAATAGTAACTTTTGCTTGTTCTCCAATATCAAACCTACAGCCTCTACCAATAGAATAATTGCCCGTTATGGCTAATACTCCTTTAATATTCATCCATGTTTTATCCCTCGGGTGTGAAAAACCTAT
>JABSPO010000182.1 GCA_013214625.1 Flavobacteriaceae bacterium | reverse complement strand
ACAATATTATCCTGAACATCCCCAATACCTACTCCTAATATAAAATTATTTTTTATAATCTGTAAAGAAGTATAATTATTAATTATACGAGCTGTATAATTAGACAACTGATAGTTGTCAATATTCATTGGGACTATAAATTGTAATACGACTACTAAAAACAATAATACGAAAATTGAAATAACACTTACTTTCAATAATTTATAACTAAACACATAATAAACTAGTTGACCTACGCCAACTGAGAAAAGAATACCAAACAATATTATAAGGTTATATTTAAGATTATTAAATACATAGAAAAACTCTAGATGGGGTTCTATTTTCCAAATGAAAATATAAAAAACAATAAAAGCCCATTTCAAATTATCTTTTAAAAGACTTAGTCGTATTTCTTTAACAAAAATTTTTTTCTTTAGGATATGGTAAACTGTAAATATTACAATACCTGAAACTGCAATTATTAAAGGGGTTAAAAGAATTAAAGTAATAAAAAGTAAATTTAATATTATAACGTTATACTTTTTTGAAAATAATTTCACTTGTGTTTTTAAAAGAGCTATAGCAAAGAGAATATATGCACCAAAATATATGGAATGATTTACTCTGTTTTTACTTACTAAATCATGGTAAGTTAATCTATTTAAAAAATATACCAAATGATTTTTTGAATGATGTATTTTTTTATAACTACCCTCTATATATTCATATAGTACATATATATAACTATAAAGAATTGTAAATACACAACCCAAAACAAATAATTTAAAGATTTTATTTAATGCATCATTGTTTAGTTCCGAAGTTTTGTATAATGCAAAGGGAAATAATAAAAAAGGGGTTTTTTTAAGTAGCAATGCCCAACCAACATCAGTATTATCACTGTATAGTAACGATAAAGATAAAAGGACAAAAATAATAGGTAGCGCGATCACTATCCAATTTTTTTTTTCTTTGTCTATAAATAACTTAATAGATTTAAAGTCTATTATTGTGCAAACTGTAAGCAAACCTAAAACAAGAGGGGTTAAGTTATTTAATGTAGGGGTTAAAAAGGCATATAAGCAGAGTAAATAAAAATAAATTGTATTTACCCTACTCATGAATATAGTAGTTTCCATTGAAAATTAAATATTTTGTGGCAAACCTGTGCTTAAACTGTCAATTATTTTAAAAGTTGTTTTTGTTGTTAAGTAAATAGATTCAAAACTTATTGGTGTTGTGTTGTCTTTTAAAGAAGATAAAAAAGAATTCACTTCTTGTTTATGCCCCTTCCCCGCTAGTTTTAATTTTTTAAGTTTATTTCCTTTATGAAAATCACCGCTTCTAAAATCATGTATTCTACCTGTTTTCCCTCCTGAGGAAACTTCTATTAATTCTTTAGAAAGCGATTTGTCTCCGTTTGCTATGTACAGTAAATTACCAATTGATCCATCATCAAACTTTATCGTTATAGAAATATTGTCATCTGCTTTTAGTTTTACATTTGAAGTATCTATACAATCAGCATAAACTTTTATTGGATTTGCATCTGTAAAATATTGCATTAGATCAATAAAATGACACATCTCCCCAATAATTCGTCCGCCTCCTAGGTTAACATTTTGTGTCCAATGCTCTTTAGGTATAAAACCTGCATTTACTCTAATGTTAATTACTTTTGGCTCACCAATGTTCTCAAACTCTTTTTTAATAGCAACAGAAACAGGTGCAAAACGCCTATTAAACCCAACCATTAGTTTAGTATTAGACTTCTCATAAGCAGCTTTAACCTCTTCTAATTCATCATAATTCATTGCTAATGGCTTTTCAACAAAAACATTTTTATTAGCCTTTAATGACTCTATAACATAATTAGCATGAGAGTTGTGTGGTGTCGCAATAAAAACTGTATTTATTTCTTTATTTAAAAAAACATCTTTAGCATCTGACGAAGAATTATTAAAGCCAAATTTTTGTGCTACATTTTTTGAGGTTATTCCTTTTGAAGTTACAACTGTATCTAAAGATGCTCCAAAAGATTTTGCATTAGGTATTAAGTAACTTTGTGCAAAACTACCTGCGCCAATTACTCCTATATTTAAATCTTTTACGGGGTTAGTAGCGATACTATATTTTGTTTTGCCTTTATTTTCATTTTCAGTATATTTTAGTAAAATCCCTATATGAGGTTCTTGAACTTTTCCCAAAACAATATCATAAGCCTTTTCGGCGTCTACAATATCAAAAGTATGTGTCATTAAGTGCTCTAAGTTTAAACTACCTTGCGATATTAAACTTAAAAAAGCTTCCATGTTTCGTTGCTCTGTCCAGCGTACATATGCAAAAGGATAATCTTGACCATCTTCCTCATATGACACATCATAACGTCCAGGACCATAAGAACAAGACATTTTCAGTTCCAATTCTTTCCTGTAAAAATCAGGATCTCTTGGGATATCCATTTTAACAGCGCCAACAACTATCACTTGCCCTTTTTTTCTTGTTATTATAGCAGATAATTCTATTGGGTCATTACTTGGTGCTGCTGCTGTAATAATAACTTTATCAAACCCCTGTCCGCGTGTAAAATTATCCATTGCAGTCAATAAGTTCGAATCACTTCTTAACAACGCTTCTTCAGCACCACTTTCTTTCGCTAATTTTACTAGGTTATGTGATAAATCTATCCCAAATACTTTACACCCATTTGCTTTTAATAATTGTGTAGTTATTTGACCTAACAAACCTAGCCCTATAACACATATGTTTTCACCTAAAGTAGGATTTGCTTGTCGGACCCCTTGTAATGCGATTGCTCCTAAAGTAGTAAAACTTGCATCTTCGAACGACACATTATCTGGGATTTTCACAACTAAATTCTGAGGGATACTAACAACCTCTGAATGAGAAGCATAATCTTGTCCGGCACACGCTACACGATCACCAACTTTAAAAATACCATTTGTATCCATTGAGGCCTTAACTACACCAGAAGTACTATAGCCAAGTGCTTTTAATGAATCTAATTTTGTTTTAACTTTATCTATTGTAGCTTTTAAGCCTTCCTTTTTAATATTTTGTAAAACTTGAGCAACTAAATCTGGACGTTGTTTTGCTTTTCCATTTAAACTTGCCTTCCCAACTTTTACTGTTCCTCTTTCTGTACCAGCACTAATTAAAGAAAATTTGTTTTCAACTAATACCATACCTTTCCTTATTGATGGCATTGGCACATCATCTACATATAATTCTCCTGTCTTAAAATTCTGTATAACTTGTTTCAATTTAATATTGTTTTAGCTCTTTAATAATAATACTCAATTTCCTTATATACGACCTAATGTATGTCTTTTTCATAAATCACATGTTGCCAAACACGACCATTCTCATCAAATTGACCTATCAAAACATTATAAATAGGACCTAAAGGTAGTTTTCTAACTACTATAGAAACTCCTTTATACTCACCTTTTTCATCATTTTTCAATGAATAGTCACTATAATTAAAATCCATGTTTATTTTCTCTCCTGTCTTTAAAGTAACATGCATAAAGTATCTTTTGGATGTGTCATCACTAGTGGGATTATGTTTAATAATATAAAACTTATCCATAATAGCTAATAATTTAACTCCATTAGCCGCAGAAATTTCAAGGTTACTATTTAAACCTTGCTTAATATCACCAATGTTTTCATTTATTTTATGTTCAACTATTGGCTCTTCAGTAACTTTCTCTTTCTTTTTAGAATCCTGAACACAGGAAATCATCACACAAACAATCAAATACAAAAACCATCTTTTGCCCATAATATTTATAATTTAACTGACCACAATTTAGTCAAGATTATTTTTAATAAGATACAAAGATACTCTATGCTTCATAAAAAACATGTTCTTTATAAAATACTTATATAACTACAATCGAATTATTTTTTAATTTTTTGTATCAAAAAAACCTGCTTACCTCTTTTTGTTTTAGCAATTTCACTAACAAACTGTAATTCTATTTCGATTTTTTCTTCTACAGATTTTTTTAATTTTGAAATAAATTTATCTTTTTTAAAATCAGCCATACTAGTTGTAACTATCCTAATTAAAAGATCACCATATGTTGATTGTTCTAATTGAATTTCCTTGATCAATTCAAATTCTTCAAAATGTTGCCCAAAAATAAATGCTGTTAATGATATTTTGGTTTTGTCTTTTAAATAAATATAATCTTGGCCTCTTCCATATATTTTACGCAAGCTTCGTCCTTTAAATCCACAATTACATTCAATTGTTTCTGAATATTCAGCCTCATCACCTGTGTCATACCTTATGAGTGGCATTACTGAATTGTCAAAACCAGTTGCAATAATTCTCCCCTTTAATTTAGCCTCAATAATTACATTATTACTTTCATCAAGCAATTCTAAATAGCCATAAAAAGGATAAATGTGAAAATCGTCTGAATACAGGCAATTTCCTGCATGAACTAATCGCTCTGAATGACCATACCAATGTGCTATTTTTGCATTAAAATATGTTTCAAATCTATTTTTATCTTTCAACAGTAATCCTTCTGAACCCAAAAAGATACTTTTCACATCAACATCTAGCTTTAATACATTTTGGTCTATACATTTAATAAAAATTTTAAGAGCAGATGGGTAAGCGTGTATGAATTTTGGTTTAAACTTATTTATTTCTTTTATTACTTGTTCTATATTCGATGCATTAATAAGGTAACATGATATTGCAAGTTTATTATCAATTGCCTGGTATTCATACAGTTGATCTCCCGAAAGAGCTTCGCCTCGTATCATTAGAATTCTATCACCTTCTTTATAGCCAAACTGACCCCAATACCAATTAAAGTGAGCTTTTTCTTTTGATCTAGAAACTCCGCTCTCTAAATAAAACTCAAATGGATTTCCACTTGTACCTCCTGTATTTGCTTTAATAAAATCTTGTCTTGAAGAGTCTATAAAACTTGTAAAATTAGAACGTATTAATGTTTTATCTACAATAGGAAAATCTTCAATAGAATTATATTCCAAGCCTTTATAAAACGGAATGTTTTCAGTAGCATCTTTAAGTTGTACTTTTAATAAATTATCACGACACTCCTTTTTATCTATAATTCTCTTCTTGTATCGAAAATAAAACTCGCCATATTTTAACTTACTTGGTAACACTGAATAGAGCTTTCCAATAATAACTTTTATTGGTAATGGTAAGTTTTTATAAAACTTTAAAAAAGGATAAAGATTATCTTCTAAACTCATATACTCAAAATATTTTTAATAGTGTCCAAAATATTTTCTTTATACTTGTCTAATGTATAATTAGTTACAAACCTTTTCTTAGCTTTTAAACCTAATTCTATTCTTAACTGTTGAGAATCAACCAAACGTTCAATAGCAATAACTAAAGCTTCAATACTCTGCTTTTCAACAATAACACCACAATTTTCTAGTATTGAAGGAATTGCCCCTTCATTTGTACTTATTATTGCCAAACCGGCTTGCATAGCCTCCAAAATAACTAATGGAAAACAATCTTTATATGTTGGAAATATAAAAATCTCAGATTCTGCAAGTATTTTATTTTTATCTTGACCATATAACGGACCACAATACTCAACATAACCATCTAAATCATATGTGTTTAGTTTTGAATAAAACACTTCTTTAGTTATTGAATTTGACGTTTGCCCAACAAACTTACACTCAAAATTCAATCCTTTATCTTTAATTATTTTTAAAGCTTCAAGTAAAATCAAAACCCCTTTAGTTTCGATCAAATTTGATAGGTACAAAATCCTAATCTTATTAACACGGTTCTCTTTATCTTTTTCAAAATCAAAATATTTAATACCGTTTGGAACTACATATTTTTTTTTAATCGTATTTATTAATTTTATATCATCGAATAAATTTTCTGATAAATGTATGACATTAGTATTCTTAAAAACATAATTGTATATGTTATACTTAAAATAGCTAGACTCCATCTCGTGAAAAATTCCTTTCCCATGAAGATGGAATATTATTTCTTGCCTAAATATGCAACGAATAATTATCACCAAAATGGCATCTCTGTAAAATGCACTTCCAACTGGTGATAATGTAAAATATATTGCATTTGGTCTAAAAACAGAAATATTATAAATGACCTTACAAAGGTGCTTTAAAAAAACAAATATCTTATTTAAGGACATTTTTCCAATACCTGAAATGCTTTTTGTAAAACTATAATCTATAACTTTAGTCTTTAAGTTAACCTCACTATTAAACGCTTTTAACGTTAATTGATTCATCATACTAACTCCATGTACAGGTGGTGGCAACTGAACAATGCAAAGAATTCTCTTCATTTAGTTTTTATTAATTACATTATTTACTGCATCAATTATTCCTTGTGAGGCATTTTTAAAATTATAATTCTGTACCCTTTCCATTGCGTTTTTCGATAACTCTTCTAATTTATTTTTATCTAATAACAATTTATTTACCTCCTCAACCCATAGATTTAAGTCTAACTCTAAAACTAGCCCCGTAATTTTATGTATTACTAAATCATTTGCAGCTCCTGCATATTTGGTAGTCACTACTGGTGTCCCTACTGCTGATGCTTCATTACAAACTAATCCCCAGGCATCTCTTTTTGTTGGCAACAAAAGTAATTTTGCTTTCATATAATATTTTGGCAGATCTTTTTGGTCAATAAACCCAGGGAAATTAAAAGAAACATTAACATCTCTAAGTTTTTTAACAACCTTTTTCTCAGCGGGACCGCTTCCAATAATTAAAACTGAAAGATTTGGTTTTTTTTTCTTTAACTCAACAATTACCTGAGTAAAAAAATCTATATTTTTATCATCTGTTAATCTACCTGAATAAATTAAATCAAAATCCCGTTTTAATGATGTTTTATAAGATTTATAGGTTTCAAAAAAATATTTATTATCAATACACAAGTGGCTTTGAAAAATATTTTTAGATTTAGCCCCATAGTACCTAAACATCTCAATAGACCCTTTACTTGCACCAATACAAGCCTTTGAAGTACTATATATTTTACGTCTTAAATATATCTGAATTTTATTCAGTTTTAAAGAAGATTCACTTAACAAAAATGCATCCGTAAAAGGGATGATTTTTTTATTTTTAATTTTCGCCCAAAAAACGGCTAACAATGATGTTGGTCCTAATCCAGAAACAATTAATACATCTGGGTTTAATGAATTTAGTTCTTTATATATATTAAAATTTATGTGAATAATTCTTTTCCTAAACCTAAATTCACTACTTTTTAATATATTATATTTATAATTTCCTTGGTTGAAATCCCATTGTCTATTACTTTCCATCTTAGAAAAATATACAACAGTATACTCAGCACGCAAATTTTCAGCTACAAACTCATGTACTTTTTCCCTATACGGAACTGGCATATTTGTCAATAAACAAACTTTTATCATAGCAACTGTATTAACTGTTGTTTAAACCCTAATAGGTATGCAATAATGAAATTATAATAATTAGTTTTAAACAACAGTATATTTAAAAAAATTATTAACCCAAAAGGTGATACTAATTGAACGTAACTATTTTTTAATTTAAACCTAGTTTTAAATAAAATAGAATAAACAAATAGTTTTAACAAAAAT